>CAZBZH010000198.1:0-7701 GCA_964496265.1 uncultured Acidobacteriota bacterium
GCAGGAAGGCGGACGCGTCCCGCGCCGCCTGGGGACTGGCCGGATCGAAGCCCGGCATCTTCTTCGTCGACAGCAACGTGTCCAGGTCCGGGATCGAACCGTCGTGGGTGAAGCCGAAGCCTGACTTGGACAGCGGCGGCGCCGCCTGATGATCGCCGTAGACCGGTCCCCGCTTCTCGTACAGGTTGCGGAAGTGCGGGATCTCCAGATCGCAGGCGTTGGAGTCGCAGTGGGCGTCCTTGCCGGTGGTCAGCGCCGTGGCGTCCAGCGAGACCGGATCGGTGGGGTCGACGCCGCCCAGCTTGCCGCCGACGGTGCCGAAGGGGGTGTTGTGGCAGTGGCCGCAGGTCCGCGGCCCGCGGATCGCCACGTTCTCGAACAGGTTCTGCCCCGCCGTCGGATTGCCGGTAATGCCGAAGGTCGGGAAGCTGACCATCTCGTCGGGCAGCGTATCGTCGACATTGCGATAGGGGTTCGGCGGCAAGGTGATGCCCAGGGAGAACTGGCGGAACAGCTCCATGTCCGGGCCGCTGAGGCCGGCCGGCTTGCCGTTGACCGGTCCGATATCCTCGACGCCGAGCAGATCGATGAAGGCGGGGTTGAAGCTGGCGAAGGTTGCCCGGTCGGCGCGCCAGTGCAGCGGCTCCAACATGCCGCGCAGGGTCTGCACGGTCATCGGCCCCTTCTGCGGGTCGAAGCCGGTCTTCGAGGCGCAACGATCGTCGATGCCCGGCTCGCAGGGCACCATGCCGTTGATGCTGTCCTCGACGAAGCGCACGTTGTCGGTCGGGTCCGAATAGAGCGCCAGGTCCCCCGCCGGGTTGCCCAGGTCCCAGGCCAGGCCGTCCATATCCCCCGAGATGTGACAGCTCGAACAGGCCGCGTCGCCGTGGGCCGAACTGATCACACCGTCGTACAGCAGATGCCGGCCATCCTTGATCGTGTCGGAGCTGGGGTCGTGGAGCGCCACCTCGTCGACCTTGGTCAGCGAGGTGGTGTCGACGATCGCCACGGCGTTGTCGAAGCGGTTGAGCACGTAGAGACGGTTCTGACTCTCGAGCAGCGCCACGCCGCTGGGGCCGCCGCCGACCTCGACCGAGGCCGGAGTGGCCCGGTTGCCGCCCACGATGCAGTTGGCCGTGGTGCAGGAACCGTCGACACGGAACACCTTGCGCGAGCCGATGGCGGTCAGCCAGGCGTGGGAACCGTCGGCCTCCCAGACCATCATCCCGGGCTGGGAGATACTCGCCTCCCGCTCGGCCAGGTTGGTCGCCGGGTCGCTGGCCCGATTGATATGGCCGTTGAGGTCGATCACCTCCAGCGACCCGTCGGTGGTGTCGATGCGGGTCAGCTGGTTTTCCACGATGTGGCCCTGCAGCCCGAGGGGATGCTCGAAGCGAACGAAATTGCGGGCGTCGGTGTTGGGCACCCAGATGTGGTCGGTGGTCGGCTGGAAGCTGACCTCGAACAGCGTCGTGCCCACATGCTCGTACTCGTCGATCACCGCCGAGGTGGCGGTATCGATGACGAACACATCCTGATCGGGCAGCCGCACGGGCAGGCAGTGGGACCAATCCTGACCCGCATCGTCTTCCCAGCGTCCCAACGCGTCGTTCCACTTGACGATCAGGCCGATGCGCGGCTCGCCGTCAGGCGGATCGGTCAGCGCAGGGTTGCGGGTGATGCCCGCCGGCAGCGGCGGGTAGGGGTTGGCATTGCCGTCGCAGTTGATCGTGTTCACCCCGAGGGCGGCGAGCATGTCGCTGCGCAGGATGTTGGTGATGTTCTCGATCACGTTGGCGCCGATGACCGTGGTCTGGTTGCCCGAGTTCTGCACCACGGCGTAGACGCGGGTTCCGGCGGGGTTGACCGTCAGCGCCCGGGTGTCCACCCCGAACAGATCGATGCGGGTCGGCGCCACGCTCAGGTCCGCCAGGTTGTACACGTCGACGGCGTCCTCCTGGGAGACCGCGACGAAGGCCTTGCCGGCGGCGAAGACCACGTCGGTCGGCTCGTCGCCGGTGTCCAGGGTCGATCCGACCTCGGGCACCGTCAGATCGACGATGCTGATCGTGTCCGACAGGTGGTTGACGACCCACGCCTCCTGGTCGCTACGCGCAACCACGCTCACCGGCTCGAGCCCGACCGGCACCGAGGCGGCGAGGGTCAGCTCACCGGAAGGGCCGACGTCGAAGATCTCCAACACCGCGTCGGGCGTGTTGACCACGAGCAGCCGGGTTTGATCCGGCGTCAGCGCAATCGGATGGACCTGGGACGATTCGAAGTTCGTATACGTGCCGGCTTCCGCCGGGGGCGCGATCGAGGTGGAGACGATCGCGCATGCCACGAGCACAGGTAGTGCGAGAGTTCGCGACAACTGACGGAACCGCCGGCGCATGGAATCCAGCATGGTGGACCTCCTGCGACCTTTGCGTTCTTACCCCCTGATGCCCCGAGCATACGGGGAGTCCCGGGGAGAGTCCAGCAGTTCAGGCCGGCCGAGACCCCGGCTCCGGGCCTCCGAACGCCGCCGCCGGACCATTCGCCCGAGACTAACAATCTGCCAAGTAATTCCTCATGGACGAACATTCGGCAGCTCTCTAGGATTTCTGGTGTGCCCCCAACAGGAGGAGTCTTCGTTGAGTCGCAGCGCTTCCCCGATCCAGGAACAGCAGGTGCTCCCCGGCCGCAGGCATTCGTTCAGCATGACTCAGATGGCCGAATCAGGCCCCCTGGGTGTCGTCGTTCCTCCGCGTCGGAAGATGGTACGGTTTGCCGCGATGCAGCCCTTGCTCAACGAGCTGGCCCTGATGTTCGACCTGGACTACGAGATTCGCGGGGTACGCCTCGGGGACCTGGTGGAGCAGGCGTTCGCCCGGGTCGACGAGGACACTCTCGAGGACTGGGGTACGCCCGGCAGCACCCGGGAGTTCAAGGTCACCCGCCAGGGAAACCTCGACTTCTACTACGCGCCGCACCTGTTCCCCGACATGGACGCGGTGCTCAAGCTGGGGCACAAGCTCCAGTTCCACCTGCTGCCCCGGGAGATCCCCGCCGAGGCGCCGCTGTCGGTCTCGGCGGTGCTCGAGTCCTACTGTCATCTGAGCGGCGACCTGTTCGGCTGGCAGATGCTGGCCGACGGGCGCCTCCTGGTCTGGATCGTCGACATCTCCGGCCACGGCGTGCGCGCCGGCCTCGCCTCGGCTGTCCTGCGGGTACTCGTCGATAACCTGCGCCAGCGCGGCCAGGTCGCCTCGCTGACCCGCGAGCTGAACGAGACCTTCAACGGTTGTCTGCGCGAGGACCGCAACAACATGTACGCCACCGGCTTCTTCATGGCCGTCGACCCGGACGGCACCGCGGCGTACACCCTGGCCGGCCACCCGCCCGTGTTGCTGCGGCGGGCCGACGGCAGCGTCGACGAACTGAGCGGAGGCGGACTCCCCCTGGGCATGTTCCACGACAGCGAGTACGAGGCCCGGGAGCTGCAGCTCGACGCAGGGGACATGCTGCTGCTCTACACCGACGGCGTGCTCGAATCGACCGACACCGCCGGCGACTGCTTCGGCGGTGAACGCCTGCGCAAGGTCCTGGCTTCGTCCGGCCCGACTCCCGCGGAACTCTCGAGCTCGCTGTTCCGCGCGATCTCGCGCCACCAGAATATGGATGAACTCGAGGACGACATCACCTTCGTCTGCCTGCGCATGGAGGGCCGGCGGCCCTAGCCGCCCCATCCAACCCCGCCGCCCGATCACGTTAAAGAAATCTCTCCACTGGCCGAAATGAGACCAGCGGGCCGAATCGGCTCGTTTCGGGCTCTTTTCGGCCCGTCGGGCCACTGAGGGCCCGGCTCCTGGGGAGTGTGCGCAGCATGAGTCACGGCTACGACTACGATCTGCTCTGCATCGGAAGCGGGCCCGCCGGCCAGCGGGGCGCCGTCGCGGCGGCCAAGATGGGCAAACGGGTCGCGGTGATCGAGAACCGCCGGATCGTCGGCGGGGTCGCCGTCACCACCGGCACCATCCCCAGCAAGACCTTCCGCGAGGCGGTGCTGCACCTCAAGAAGTCGGCGATCCAGAACCGGGAACGGTTCCAGCGTAAGTCCCGCCCCCAGATCCAGGATCTGCTGGGCCGGGTCAGCGAGGTGGTGCAGCGCGAGTCCGACGTGATGGAGCGCCAGCTCGAGCGCAACGACATCGACCTGCTGTGGGGCAACGCCTCCTTCCGCAATCCCCATGTCGTGGCGATCGACGATCCCGAAAAGGGTGAGCGCATCGTCACCGCCGACAAGATCCTGCTGGCGGTGGGCACCCGCCCGGCGGCTCCTCCAGGCATCGAGCCCGACGGCCAGCGGGTGATCACCAGCGACATGCTGCTGCAGCTCTCCCGGCTGCCGCGCAAGATGATCGTGGTCGGCGCCGGCGTGATCGGCATCGAATACGCCGCGATGTTCGCCGAGCTGGGCGTGGACGTCACCGTGGTCGACGGCCGGGAACGGCCGCTGGAGTTCCTCGACCGGGAGATGGTCGACGAACTGATCCATCAGATGCGCAACGTGCGGGTCAGCTTCCGCCTGGGCGAGCGGGTCGCCTCGGTCAACGCCGCCGACAAGTCCAAGGTGTTGGTGCAGCTCGAATCGGGGAAGCGGCTGGTCGGCGACCTGATGCTGTTCTCGGTGGGCCGTGTCGGCGCCACCGACAAGCTGAACCTGGCCGCCGCGGGCCTCGGCTGCGACGAGCGGGGACGCATCGCCGTCAACGACCGCTTCCAGACCGAGGTGCCCCACATCTACGCCGCCGGCGACGTGATCGGCTACCCCGCCCTGGCCTCGACCTCCAGCGCCCAGGGACGCCGCGCCGCCTGCTACGCCTTCGGCGATGAACCCGGCGACATCAACCAGTTGTTCCCCTTCGGCATCTACGCCATCCCCGAGATCTCGATGGTCGGCCAGACCGAACAGGAGCTGACCAAGGAGCGGGTGCCCTATGAGGTCGGCATCGCCCGCTACCGGGAGATCGCCCGGGGCCAGATCCTCGGTGACGACAGCGGGCTGTTCAAGATGCTGTTCCACCGGCAGAGCCGGAAGCTGCTGGGGGTGCACATCATCGGCACCGGCGCGACCGAGTTGCTCCACATCGGCCAGGCGGTGATGAGCCTGGGCGGCGGCCTGGACTACTTCCTGGGCAGCGTCTTCAACTACCCGACCCTGGCCGAGTGCTACAAGGTGGCCGCCTTCGACGCCCAGAACAAGCTGGCCTACTGCGCCGAGAGCGAAGCGCCGCAGATCCCCGAGGCCAAGGCCGAGGGCGTTTGACGGAGCCGCGGCGAGCGCGCACTATAGTCGTCGATCCACCCCCGGTCCGGAGACTCCCGATGCGTCGTTCGCTGCCTCTCGCCACCCGCCCGGTGCGGACTGCCCTGCCCGCGGTGCCGGCCCTGTTGCTGGCCCTGGCGCTACTGCTGCTCGCCGGCGTTCCCGCCGTTGCCGAGGACGGGACCGGCATCCCCTGGATCAAGGACCTCGACCGTGGCCTGGAAGAGGCGCGCAAAAGCGGCAAGCCGATCTTCGTCGACGCCTGGGCCCGCTGGTGCCAGGCCTGCTACCAGATGGACGACATGACCTACGCGGCCAAGCCGGTCATCGCCGCCATGCAGGACTTCGTTCCGGTCAAACTGGACATGGACCTCTACGAGAACTTCTCCCAGAAGCACCAGGTCTCGGTGCTGCCCTCGGCGCTGTTCCTCGACGCCGAAGGACGGGAGCTGACCCGGGTGCGCGGACTGGTCGGACCGGATCAGCTCGGCCAGGCGATGGGCATCGTCCTCGAGGAATACGCGGCCTACCGCAGCGCGCGGAACCAGAAGGGAGACACCGAGGCGCTCCAGTCGATCGCCCGGCAGTTGCTGAAAATGGGGAACGTGCAGGGGGCGATCGATTGCCTCGAAGAGGCGCTGTCCGGGCTCGACGAGGCGCCGGCGAAGCGGCGGGATCCGATCGCGATCATGCTGGCCGATCTGGAGCTGGCCACCGGGCTGCCGCGCATCGCCGAGGCGCGCTACTCCGGGTTGAGCACGTCGCCCGACGCCGAGATCAAGGGCCGCGCGCTGGCGGGGCTGTTCTTCAGCCGCCGCGCCCAGGGTAAGTCCAAGGAAGCCCAGGAAGCGATGAACGCCCTGCGCAAGGACTACCCCGAGATCGCCCGGGAGATCGGCGGCTCCTGACGCGGTAGGCGGCGATGGGCTCTAGCGTCTACCTCCAGTCCCATCACGACGGCGCCTTCGCCGGCCTCCCCGAAGCATCGGTGCGCGAGGCATTCGGATCGCACCTCTCCGAGGAAACCGACCGTATCTGGCGTTTGCGCTACGACGCCGAAAACGAATGCGTGGCCTACGTCGGCAGGGAATCCGATGGGATGATCAGCTCCCTGGCAGTGGAACGACCTTGCGCCGATAGCCGGTTGTGGGATGCTCTGTTTCGCGTGATGGAGCTGGGCAACGTGGTGTTCTACTTCCCGGGGGGTACCGCGGCCGCGATCGCTCACCCCGATGCCAGCCGCCATCTACCGAGGGACATGGTCGACACCCTCGGCGCGCCGCGAGTCGTCGCCGCAGGGTCCGACCTTGCTCGCCTCATAAAGGATGACTGAAAGCTGAACGAGACCAACCCGGCAAAGGACGGAGTCAGCACCTGCATCAGACGTAGCGCGGCATGCCACCGTCGTCACCGCGACGCCTCGACAGGGACCGTCCGTCACGGGTAAGAAACGTGGGACATTGTCACGATTCGGTTGTTGTAGGTGCAGAACTCATCATCGTTGACGAGGTGTCCTGAACAGTACATGCCTGCACGACAAAACAGCAGTGCTCTCGCCTCCTGCAAGTCCCGGCAGTCGATCTCAATATATCCACCCAGATTGGTAAGCCCAAGACTACGGGTCTCGGAGCCCACCGAAAGCGCCTCGACGTGAGCCACTGCAGCCATCGTCTTCGAATCGAGAATCCATAATTTGAGCTTCCCGGCTTCGCTCGCCTCTGACTCGGATCCGCCGTCACCACCGCCCGAGATCGAAGCACTCGCGCAAATTGCCAACAGCAGGACAATCGACACAGGCAACACCATTCGCATCATCGTTGCACCCTCACTTGACTCTCCGACGAGCTTGCCTAGCAGCTCGTTTTTGCCTTCGTTGTTTTTGCTTCTGCTCTCTCTCCAACCTCTTCACAGTGCCTCTGAGCCATCTCCGGACAAGGCGCTTGGCCTTTCTTAGCGACATGTCAGCGGGGCCCAAGTTCTTCCTCGCCGACGGCCCGCTCCGTCCCTGGTACATCGGGACCCAATCGGGAGTCTCAGCCGACACTGACCCAACGGGAAGTCGCAAGGCTACGGTAGAAAGAATGACCGCACGTATGCGAAGACCCACCCCACGAAGATGGCATATAGCAGCGCGCTAGTGATGCGAACATCAGTTGCTGCGCTATCCAGTTGCTCCTTGCTCAATGGGCGAAGACGTGGCCCTCGCCCTAGGCATCCCGCTATGGCTCGGCTATACCTCCAGCTCAGAAATGCTGCCACGAGAACAGAGATGCCGAATACTAACGGTGGCGCCACCGCGCTATTCTCGGACACGGCGTTTGAGACCTCCATTGGCGCTACAGATACCGCGACATGCCGTCGTTGTTGAACGCGTCGACCAACCCTTC
>CAZBZH010000199.1:0-7688 GCA_964496265.1 uncultured Acidobacteriota bacterium
GGTCATGGTCGGCACCTCGGGGCGGACCCCCTGGAGCTGACGCCGGCCCGACTCCCCGGGCTTCATTCCGGCTCCGTGGTGGCGGGGCAACACCCCGGTCACGATGCTGGCAAACGAGGGCAGGGTCCAGGGCGCCTGGCTCCAGGCGTTGCGGTAGAGCCGGTTCTCGTCGGCCAATCGATCGAAGTTCGGCGTCGTCTCCCGGGGATAGCCCATCGACGAGAAGTGATCCGCCCGGGTGGTGTCGAGCACGATCAGCACGACGCCGGAACGCGCGGGCGCATCTCCGGTGCAGGAAAGCGCACCGGCCAACGCCAGGGCCAGGAGCGCCGGAACGATCAGCCGCCGCATCAGCGCACGCTTCACGAGGCGGCCTCCTCGCCGCCGGCGTAGCGGGCGTGAATCTTCTCGGCCAGCTTGCGGCCGACCACCTGGGCCAGCGCCTCCGGATCCGCCTCCTTGACCGCGGCCAGGCTCCCCAACTCCTCGAGGAGACGTCGCGCCTTGGCCGGACCGACACCGGGAATCTCCAGCAGTTCGGTGGTCAGCGTCCGGCGGCTGCGCCGCTTGCGGTGGTGGGTCACGGCGAAACGGTGGGCCTCGTCGCGAATCTGCTGCACCAGTTTCAGTGCCGGCGAGCTACGCTCCAGCCGCACCGGATCCGAACGCCCCTGCAGGAAGATCTCCTCCTCCCGCTTGGCCAGCGAGATCACCGGCAGCATCGGCAAACCGACGTCGGCCAGGGCGCGAACCGCCGCGCCGAGTTGTCCCTGGCCGCCGTCGATCAGCACCAGGTCCGGGAGCCGGCGATCCTCGGCGATCAACCGCTTGTAGCGCCGGGTCACCGCCTCGGCCATCGAGGCGAAGTCATCGGGGCCTTCGACGGTGCGGATGTTGAAGCTGCGGTAGTCGCTCTTGCGCGCCTTGCCCCCCTCCCAGACCACAAGGGAGGCGACGGTATCGCTTCCCTGGATGTTCGAGATGTCGAAACACTCGATGCGGAACGGAGGCTCATCCAGCCCGAGCGCCTCGGCCAGCGCCTCCAGCGCCGCCACGCCGTGGGTATGGTGGGCGCGGAAACGGCTGTCGAACCCGAGCTTCGCGTTCTTGCGCACCAGTTCGAGAAAGCGGCGCTTGCTGCCGCGCTGAGGCACGTGGAGCTTGACCTTCGAGCGCCGCAACTCGCCGAGTAGCTCCGCCAGGAGTTGGTGATCCTCGGGCAGGGTCTCGACGTGAATCTCGGGCGGCGGCTCGTTGTCTCCGTAGTACTGCATCAGCACCGCCTGATAGAACGATGCCTCGTCCGTCTCCACGTCGTCGAAGGTGAACTCACGGCGGCCCTGGATCTTGCCGCCCCGCATCTGGAATAGCTGCAAGGCCACCTGAGTGCCCTCACGGTGATGGGCGAGGAAGTCCTGATCCTCCCGCCCGACGGTGGCGACATACTGGCGCTCGGCGTACTTGCGGATCGTCTTGAGCGTGTCCCGGTGGCGCGCCGCCGACTCGTACTCCTGCTTGTCGCTGGCCGCCTTCATCTTGGCCTCGAGGGACTGCTCCAGCTCCTTGTGCCGGCCCTCGAGGAACAGCCGGGCCGAGGCGGTGGCCTCGCCGTACTCCTCGGGGTTGGTCTTGCCGGCGCAGGGCGCCAGACACTGATCGAGGTGGTAGTACAGGCAAGGCCGCCGCTTGCCGTCGAACACCTCGTTGCAGGTGGCCACCCGGAAGAAGCGCGGAATCATCTTCAACGTGCGGCGGGCGACCCAGGTCGGGGTGAACGGGCCGAAGTAGAGGTTCTTGTCCAGCCTGGCCCGCCGCACCAGCGAGACCCGGGGATAGGTATCGGCGGTCGACAGCTTGAGGTAGGGAAAGTGCTTGTCGTCCCGCAGGATCACGTTGTAGCGCGGGCGGTGACGCTTGATCAGGTTCGACTCGAGGATCAGCGCCTCTTTCTCGGTGTCGACCACGATCAACTCGAGATCGCGCACCTCGTCGACCATCTGGGCGATACGGGCCGGATGCTGGGCCGACGGCTGGAAGTAGGAACGAACCCGCGAGCGCAGCGACTTGGCCTTGCCCACGTAGATCGGCGTCGCCTCGGCGTTTCGGTAGACGTAGACACCGGGCCGGTCCGGAAGGCCCTCGAGCTTCCCCTTCAGGCTGTCGCGCCAGTCTCGATTCACGTGGAGCAGTCTACCCGCCCGGGCGGGCCAGCGCGCGCAGGAGCGGCAGGAAGCCGCCATCCCGCCGGAAGGTCAGCTGCCGCACCGGAGCGCCGGCGACCAGCCTGCGGACAACCTCGGCCAGCGGAGACCCCTCCTCTCCGATCCGCTCACCGACCCAGGGGAAGTTGGCGCCGAGCCTGGCCTGGGCCAGCAGCGGCGACACCTCGGTGAGTTCGTGGATCTCGC
This sequence comes from uncultured Acidobacteriota bacterium, assembly GCA_964496265.1. Lineage (GTDB taxonomy): Bacteria > Acidobacteriota > Polarisedimenticolia > Polarisedimenticolales > Polarisedimenticolaceae > Mor1. The sequence continues at coordinate 2,409 of CAZBZH010000199.1, forward strand.
CGTGACTGGAGAACAGCACCGCGGCCAGCGGCCAACGCCCGGCACCGGGGCTGCCGAACTCACGGATGCGGAAGGGCGAGCCGAGCAGTTCCGGCTGATCTCCGGAAGTGTCGAGCAACAGCAGGTCGTCGCTGAGCGGCAGGGCGCCACCATCCCGGGCCAGCCGGACCCAGGTGGTCTTCCCCGCTCCCGACTGGCCGACCAGCGCGAAGGCCGCACCGTCGATCGCGATCCCACCGGCATGCATCAGGGCCGCACCGCGAACCGGCAGCTCCCACGCCATGGCCGCCAGCATCAGGTTGACGATCCCGAAGAAGCGGTGCCCGGCGTCCCCCTCGTGAACCTGTAGCTCGGCCTGACCGCTGCCCCGTTCGAAGGTGCACCGCCCCTCGTCCATCTCGATGCGCACCCGGTTGCCCGCGACCCGGGTCTCCAGCTTCTCTCCACGGAAGGGGCCGGGGTCCATCTCGCCGCCGCCGGGGCGAATCGTGAACTCGAGGATCGGCTCCGCGGCGGGATCGAGAAACCCTCGCCAGCGCTCCCGGGCCAGTGCCTCGCAGTCGGCGGGAAGCCCGCGCAGATGTACACCGATCCCGGAGAAGTCTGCCCGTAGATCGACCGGCGCCCGGCTCATTGCCCCCGGGCCATCACGTAGGTCCGGTCCAGCATCGGGCGCGGGCGCTTGGTCAGGTTGGTCGTCGCCCGGTGCACGCAGTTGCCGTCGCGCAGCACCCCGTCCCCCCGCTGCAGGTTCAGGCGGTGCGGGTAGATGTTGACCAGATCATCGAAGCTGCCGAAGGAGCGCCGCAGGCGATGGGTCCCCGGAAGGATCTCCATCGCGCCGTTGGCCCAGGTGAAATCGACCAGCGGCACGTTGTAGGTCAGCCGGATGGTGCGTTCCTGGCGGTTCGGATCCGGCGTCTCGTCGAGGGTCTGATCGGTGTGCCACTCGGAGCCGTCGAACACGCACTCGAGGTTCGAGCGTACGTTCCGCCAGTACTCCCCGCCGAACACCTGCTCGACCAGCTCCTCGACCACCTCGCAACGGCGGAAGTAGCGATCGTCCCCCAGGGGCCCCTCGCTGAGGTCCGGGCGTTCGTCCAGATCGAGACTGAGGCGGTCGGGGGTTTCGGCATCCTCGACCCGCGAGTCGATCATCTCGCGGATCACCGGCATCAACTGTTCGTAGGTGTTGCGCACCCAGGTGCGGGGAACGATCCCGCGCAGCACGACGAAGCCGTTGAGTTCGAACTCCCGCAGCCAGCGCTGCTTCTGATCCGGATCGAGGCTCACCGGCTAGAACCCGGCCTGGTCGATCGCGTCCCAGTAGCTGTCGTCCTTGCGGAAGTGCAGGTGGGCCAACGGAACCGGGCGAAGCACCTGCTCGACCTGCTCGAACAGGTCCGGGCGATCGGAGAAGCGTTCGGCGACGAAGGGCAGGTTTCCCACCAGCTCGCCCAGCGCCCGGGCCCGGGGCACGTCGTGCACCGCCGCCTCGGGAGCCTGGATCAGGCGGAAGCCGGCGGCCAGGGGGAAGCGTCCGACCACCGGCTCGCCCCCCTCGTAGGTTCCGCGGAACGGGCTGCCGATCACGTCGAGTCCGCCGTTCTCGCCGGGAAGCAGCACCGAGATATCGTCGCTGATCACGCGGCCCCGGCGGTTGCACTCGGAGAGGGTCGACTTGCCGGCCCCGGACTCACCGAAGAACAGGTAGCCCTTGTCGTTGCGCACGGCGCTGGCCGCGTGGACCAACATGCCGCCGCGAGTCACCGCCATCCAGGCCACAGCGACGCGGATGTAGTTCTCCAGCGCGCGATCCGCCGGTTCGTAGGTCCCCTGGGCCAGCAACACCTGACCCTCCATCGCGTCGAGATCGAACCAGCCCGCAACCCGGTACCCCAGGTAGCGCACCAGATTCCCCTCGCAGGCGATCAGGATCGGGTTCAGTTCAGGGACCTCGGGAGGATTGAAGAAATACTCCCGGGGCTCGAGACCGAGACGGACCCGCATCGCTCGCTGCCCCTCCGCCGAAGGGCGGGTGTAGGGCGTGTAGCGGGTCTCCAAAGTGTGGGCCAGAGCCTCATCGAGGCCGCCCAACTCAAACAGGATGCGATCGAGCTGGAGCACCATCGTCGACGTGCCGCCGGCCTCGCGGGGCGCATCGAAGAAGGATCTCTCGGGGGGTGCGGCGGGTCTCGACATGGGGGCGCATGGTAGCGCCTCAGCACGGCTCCAGCAACGCGTCGAAGCGGACGGGGCCGGCGATGAGCGAGGCCGAGATCAGGTACCGAAACGGGGTTACGCCAACACGGCCTTCTGCTTGAGGAAACGGATGCGGTCGCGGTGCGACGCGGCCTCCTCGAACTCCAGCCGCTCCGCTGCATCCAGCATCAGCTTCTCCAGCCGGGCGATCTCCGCCTCGAGGGCGACCAGATCCTCGAAGACCTCCTCGTCCTCTTCCTGCTCCAGGGGGACGGTGGAGTAGTCCGCCTCGATCGGGCTCCCCATCAATTCATCCATGGCCCGGCGCACGCTCTCGGGGGTGATCCCGTGCTCGGCGTTGTACGCCTCCTGGACTCCACGGCGGCGCTCGGTCTCCTCGATCGCCCTGCGCATCGAATCGGTGATCTTGTCGGCGTAGAGCACCGCCCGGCCGGCGACGTGGCGGGCGGCTCGACCGATGGTCTGGATCAGCGAGTTCTCCGAGCGGAGATAGCCTTCCTTGTCCGCATCGAGAATCGCCACCATCGAGACCTCGGGCAGGTCCAGGCCCTCGCGCAGCAGGTTGACCCCGACCAGCACCTCGATCTCACCCCGCCGCAGGTCCCGCAGGATGCGGACCCGGTCGAGGGTGTCGACGTCGGAATGCAGGTACTCCACCTTGATCCCGAGATCCCGGTAGTACTCGGTCAGGTCCTCGGCCATCCGCTTGGTCAGGGTGGTGACCAGCACCCGCTCCTCCCGGCCGACCCGCTCACGGATCTCTCCCAGCAGATCGTCGACCTGGCCGTCCACCGGACGGATCACCACCTCGGGGTCGAGCAGGCCGGTGGGACGCACGATCTGCTCGACGATGGTGCCTCCGACCAGCTCCAGCTCGAAGTCCCCGGGCGTGGCCGAGACGTAAACCGTCTGTCCCCGCCGTTCCTCGAATTCCTCGAAGGTCAGCGGCCGGTTGTCCAGCGCCGAGGGCAGGCGGAACCCGTGCTCCACCAGCGTCGATTTCCGTGAACGGTCGCCGTGATACATGCCGCGCACCTGGGGCAGCATCACGTGGCTCTCATCGACGATGAACAGCGTGTCCGCCGGCAGGTAGTCGATCAGGGTCGGCGGCGGCTCGCCCGGTTGGCGGCCGGTCAGGTGCCGGGAGTAGTTCTCGATCCCGTGGCAGAAGCCGACCTCCTGCATCATCTCCAGGTCGAACATGGTGCGCTGGTGCAGCCGCTGGGCCTCGAGCAGCTTGCCGTTGCCCTCGAGCACCTGCAGATGCTCGGTCAACTCGCTGCGGATCGCCGCCACGGCCCGCTTGCGCTCGTCCTCGGGGGTCACGTAGTGGGAGTTCGGGTAGACCGGGTGGCGCGGCACCGTCTCGACCACCTTGCCCCGCACCGGATCCAGCCGGGCGATCGACTCGATCTCATCTCCCCAGAACTCGACGCGGATCGCCTCGTCCAGGTAGGAGGGCCAGATTTCGACGGTATCCCCCCGCACCCGGAAGACTCCCCGGCGCAGATCCATGTTGGTCCGCTCGTACTGGATGTCGACCAGCTTGCGCAGCACCCGGTCCCGGTCGACGCTCATGCCCTGCTCGAGCAGCAGCATCATGCCGTGGTACATCTCCGGCGAACCGAGACCGTAGATGCAGGAGACGCTGGCCACGATCAACATGTCCCGACGCTCGAACAGCCCCCGGGTGGCTGCGTGGCGCATCCGGTCGATCTGCTCGTTGATCGTCGCGTCCTTCTCGATGTAGGTGTCGCTCTGGGGAACGTAGGCCTCGGGCTGGTAGTAGTCGTAGTACGAGACGAAGTACTCGACGCCGTTGTGGGGAAACAGCCGGCGGAACTCCTGGTAGAGCTGGGCCGCCAACGTCTTGTTGTGCGCCAGCACCAGCGCCGGCCGGTTGAGCCGGGCCACCACGTTGGCGATGGTGAAGGTCTTGCCCGACCCGGTCACTCCGAGCAGCACCTGGTCCCGCAGGCCGGCCTCGATGCCGGCACAGAGTTCCTCGATGGCCCGGGGCTGGTCCCCTGTCGGCTGGAACTCCGATACGATCTCGAACTCCCGCATGGGGTCGAGCCTAGCACGCAGCCCGGGGTGCGTCCGGCTTCGGCGGCAGCCTACTGTCACTCGACGCCGCGAGGGAGTATTCTAGGGTCGTGCACCCGAAGGTGAAGAAGCACTGGCGCGTTCTGCTGCTCGGGACCCTGGTCCTGATCGCGGCGATCGCGGGCACCTGGCTCGGCCGCTCCATGCGGCTGGGCCTGCCCAACGTGAACGCCCTCGAAGACTATGCGCCCCCGGTCACCACCCGGGTGCTCGACCAGAACGGCAGCGTCGTCGAGACCTTCGCCGAACAGCGGCGCATGCTGGTTCAGCACGATGCCATCGCCCCGCGGTTCCTCGAGGCGCTGGTCGCCGTCGAGGACGCCGGGTTCTACGATCACCCCGGCGTCGATATCAAGGGCATCCTGCGGGCCGCGGTGCGCAACGTGGCTGCCGGCGGCATCACCCAGGGCGCCAGCACCCTGACCCAGCAGCTGGCCCGCAACCTGTTTCTGACGCCGAAGCGGACGATCCGGCGCAAGGCCCAGGAGGCGCTGCTGGCCCTCGAGATCGAGCGGCTCTACTCCAAGGAAGAGATCCTCCGCTTCTACTGCAACCAGGTCTACATGGGGCACGGCTACTACGGCGTCGAGGCCGCCGCCCGGTTCTACACCGGCAAGCCCGCCCGGGAACTCGACCTGCCCGAGGCCGCCATGCTGGCGGGGCTGATCCAGCGCCCCGAGGGCATCAGCCCGTTCAAGAACCCCAAGCGGGCCCAGAGCCGCCGCCGTCACGTGCTGAACCGCATGGTCGAGGTCGGCTACCTGACCCGCGAGGAGGCGGACGCCGCCGCCAAGGCTCCGCTCCCCTCCCCGGAGACCCGGCGAGACGACGAGGGGGGCGCCTACTACGTCGAGGGGGTGCGCCGCTGGTTGCAGGACCAGTTCGGCGATACCTCGATCTACCGCGCCGGCTACGAGGTCGAGACCACCCTCGATCCCGGGCTCCAGGCCA
>CAZBZH010000200.1:0-7608 GCA_964496265.1 uncultured Acidobacteriota bacterium
GGCGTCGCCGTCGGCCCAGGTGTTGCGCGGGTTGAGCAGCTCGCCGGGGACCCCGGGGACCTCGGCCGGAATGTTCAGGCCGAAGATCGGGTCGGGCTTGCAGCTGGCGGCGTCGATCCTGCCGTCGAGCAGCGCCCGGATCATCGCCCGGGTGTGGGGGATGGCGATGCGTTCGCCGGTGCCGTAGGCGCCGCCGGTCCAGCCGGTGTTCACCAGCCAGACCTTCGGGTTGTGCTCCCGGATCTTGGCGCCGAGCATCGTCGCGTAGCGGGTGGGGTGCATCGGCAGGAACGGCTCGCCGAAGCAGGCGCTGAAGGTCGCCTTGGGCTCGGTGATGCCCCGTTCGGTGCCGGCCACCTTGGCGGTGTAGCCGCAGAGGAAGAAGTACATCGCCTGGGCCGGGTCGAGGTGCGAGATCGGAGGGAGCACGCCGAAGGCGTCGGCGGTGAGAAACACGATGTTGCGGGGATGCCCGGCGTGTCCGTCCAGCACCACGTTGGGCAGATGGGTTACCGGGTAGGCGCCGCGGGTGTTCTCGGTCACGCTGGCGTCGTCGAGGTCCAGCTTGCGACTGGTCTCGTCGATGGTCACATTCTCGAGCACCGTGCCGAAACGTTGGGTCGTGGAGTAGATCTCGGGCTCATGGTCGGGGTTGAGCCGGATCATCTTGGCGTAGCAGCCGCCCTCGAAGTTGAACACACCGTGGTCGCTCCAGCCGTGCTCGTCATCGCCGATCAGCGGGCGCTCCGGATCGGCGGAGAGGGTGGTCTTGCCGGTTCCCGACAGGCCGAAGAACAGGGCGGTGTCTCCCTGCTTGCCCACGTTGGCCGAGCAGTGCATCGGCAACACCTCCTGCAGCGGAAGCAGGTAGTTGAGCAGGGTGAAGATCGACTTCTTGATCTCGCCGGCGTAGATCGTCCCGCCGATCAGGATGATCTTGCGGGAGAAGTTGAGCATCACGAAGGCTTCGGAACGGGTGCCGTCCCGCTCGGGTTCGGCGCGGAAGCTGGGCGCGTGGACGATGGAGAACTGCGGGTCGTGTGCCGCGAGCTCGGCGTCATCGTCGATCCGCACGAACATGTTCCGCGCGAACAGCGCGTGCCACGGGCTCTCGCTGACCAGTCGGATCGGCAGCCGGTGAGAGGCGTCGGTGCCGCCGTAGAGATCCTCGACGTACAGCTCCGGCTGGGCGGCGAGATGGTCGCGCACCCGGTCGTAGAGCGCGTCGAAGACCGCCGGTTCGATCGGCTGGTTGACCGGGCCCCAGGCGACGTTCTCCTCGACGGAGGCATCGCGGACCACGAACTTGTCCTTGGGCGAGCGGCCGGTGTACGGCGCCGTGCTGACCACGAGAGCTCCGCCGCGGGCGACGGTGCCCTCGTTGCGCCGGATCGTGTGCTCGTAGAGCTGCGGTTCGAGCAGGTTCCAGTGTGTCCGGCCCGTGGCGCCCTGCAGGCCCAGCGCGCTCAGATCGGTACCCCTCGGATTGTCCATGCCCCTACCTCGTCGGCCGTCCCGGCATCGGGCAGCGCGAAATCAATGATTCGTAAAGAATGCAGGATAGCGCGCGGGCCCGCCGTTGAAAAGGGCCGGAAAGCCGCCGCGGGACCCAGGGTTGACGGGTCGCCCGGCGCCCTCTAACGTCCTCGATGATGAGTGACGAGGTACGCTGGATCTCCGGGAATCGCGAGTTGGCCGAGGCGGTCTCCCGGGTGGGAAACGGCCCGCTGGCCATCGACACCGAGGCGGATTCCCTCCACCACTATCAGGAGAAGGTCTGCCTGATCCAGCTCAGCTTCGGCGGGCAGGATTACCTCTTCGATCCGCTCCAGGGGGAGGCCCCCCAGGCGCTGGGCCCGGTCCTCGAGGATCCGGCGGTTCCCAAGCTGCTGCACGGCGCCGACTACGACCTGCGCATCCTCGACCGGGACTTCGGATTCGCGGTTCGCGGGGTGTTCGACACGATGATCGCCGCCCGGCTGACCGGCGAGCGGGCCTTCGGGTTGGCGGCGCTGCTGGACAAGCATCTGGGGGTGAGCCTGGACAAGCGTTTCCAACGCGCCGACTGGTCCAGGCGGCCGCTGTCCGACGAGATGATCCGCTACGCGGTGATGGACACCCACTACCTGGATCAACTGGTTTCCCTGCTCGAGGAGAAGCTTCGTGAGCTGGGCCGGATCGATTGGGCCCGGGAGGAGTTCGAGCGGCTGGAGCAGGTGCGCTGGAAGGGGGGCAAGGAGGGGGAGCCCTTCATGCGGGTCAAGGGAGCCCGCCGCTTGCGACGCGAGGGCCTCGCGGCACTGCGCGAGCTCTGGGGGCTGCGGGACGCCCGGGCGCGGGAGCGGGATGTTCCGGTGTTCAAGGTGATGCGCGACCCGGTGCTGGTCGAACTTGCCCGGATGCGTCCGCGTCGCCGGGGGCAGCTGCAGGAGGTCGAGGGATTGCCCCGCAACTGGCTGCGGCCATCCGCCGCCGAGGCGATCCTCGCGGCGGTCGAGGCGGCGGCCGGCGCGGACCTCGACGCGCTACCCGACTTCGATCGCAAGCGCCGCCCGGTGCGGGCCGAGGGCTTCGACGGCCGGGTCAAGCGGCTGATGAAGGCCCGGGACGCCGTGGCCGAGGAACTGGACCTGGACCCGACCCTGCTGGCCAATCGTGAGACGATGGAGACGATCCAGGGCCGGCTGGACGACGGGAAGGCGCCCCTGGAATTGGAGCATCTCCGCCGCTGGCAGGCGAGCCTGCTGGAACCGCTGGTTGGCTCGAGCTGACCGGGGGCGTACGTCCTTCCGGCGGGTCCGCGCGTATCAAGGGGTGTGTCCGAGATGGGAGACCAGACCTTGAAGCTCGACTCCGTGGATGCCGGGCAATGCCATGCCGGGCAATGCCATGCCGGGAGACGCCGGTTCGCCCGCCACATGCTGCTCTTTCTGCTTGCTTTCGCCTTCTGGGCGACCGGCGGCCTGATGGCCGCGGAGCCCGAGGTCGCCGAGATCTCCGCATCGGAGCCGGCCGAGGGGACCGTCACCAGCGCCTGGCTCGGCGTCCTGGTTCGGGACGCGGTGGATGGCGGCGTGCAGGTGGTCGCCGTGGTGCCCGGCGGGCCCGCCTCCCAGGTGCGGCTGCGGGACGGCGACCTGCTGCTCACGGTCAACGGGGAACGCCTGGTGGGGCCCGACGCCCTCGGAACCGCATTGCGTGAGGTCCGCCCCGGCGACCCGGTGCGGGTCGAGGTGCTGCGGAACGGCGAGCGACTGAGACGAGAGGTGCAAACCGCGCCCAGGCCCCTGCGGGTACAGCGCTCCCGGACGCCGATCCGCGAGCTGGCCGTGGCGGGGCTGCGCTTCCCGGCAGGGGAGTCGGGGCTGCTGGGGGCCCGGGTCGAGGGCATCACGCCGGAGCTGCGGAAACACTTCGGCGCTCCCGACGGCGCCGGAGTCCTGGTGACCCGGGTGCGGGAGGGCAGCCTCTCCGGCCGCGCCGGCGTTCAGGTCGGCGATGTGCTCGTCCGGGTCGGCGACCAGACGGTGGAGCAGGAGGGAGACCTCCAGACCGCCCGCTGGATCCAACAGGCGGTCCAGGGTTCCCTGGAGCTGCCAGTGATCCGCGGCGGCAAACCTCGGAGCTTGTCTGCCGAGGTGGTGGCGGCATACCCTGGGGCGACGGGGTCCGTCCCCGCCGACCGCTCGCGCATCGAGAAGCGGATCGAACGCACTCGAAGCGAGCTGAACAGCATCCGCCGCCGCTCCGCCGCCCTGGAGGCGGAGCTCAAGCGGCTGGAGGACGCCCTTGCAGCCGCCGAGAAAGCAGCCGCCGAGAAAGAGGACGCCCCGAACTAGCCCCCGGGCGCCGCTGCGGCGCGGGCTTTCGATCCTCGTCGGCCTACTCCTGGTCGCGCTGGCCCCGTTCGGGGGCGGCCTGCTGGCGAGCGACGAGCCCCGGGACCGCGATGGGGCCCAGTATCTCGATGAGGCCCAGGATCTCGATGAGGCCCAGGATCTCGATGGGGCCCAGTACCTGAAGAGCGACCTGGCCGCGGAGGTGCTCGAGGCGTTGGCCGCCCGGGAGGATGCCGGCACCCCGTTACTCGACGCGATCTACGCTTCCGCCCGCCCCTACCTCTTTGCCGCCGGGGCGGTGACCATTCAGACCGACCGGCGCTGGTTTCAGACCCTTCCCCCCGATCGGCCCAACAGCCCGCTGATGGTGGTGCGTCGCTGGCCGGGAGATTCCCTGCTGGCCTTCTACCCGCTCGAAATCCCCGGCGCCCCGGGGGATGCCCCGGGGATCACGATTCCCGGCTTCGAGGTCGAGGAGCGGGTCGCTGACCCTTCGGAAGCGGCGCCCCTCAGGGTGGCCTGGCACGGGCGGATCGCCGGAGAGCTGGGCGCCCATCCGGCCACCTGGTGGGAGGAGCCGGTCGGCGAATCCTTCCGGCTGGGCGTGCTGGGCGTCGCCGGGGACGGCGGCTTCGGGATGGCCGGCCACCACAGCTTGCGCCAGGAGCTCGCGGCGGCGGTGAAGCGGGTCGAGTTGATTCCCGAGGCGTTCTCCCGGGTACCCCGGGTGCCGGGCGGCGAGGAGCTCTCCCTGCCGACTCTCGATGTGCCTCCAGCCGACGCCCGGGAGAGTGACGATCCCTGGCAGATCGCCGAGGGGCCGGACTTCACCATCGGGCTGCCTCCCGGTTTCCGCCTGCGCCGGCTGGACTTCGAGGGGCTGGTCACGCCCCGGCCGATCGAGGACGCGCTGCTGTGGTTCCGCGGCGCGTTCGTCGATCGCGACGACAAGACGGTCGTGGTCGGCGGGCTCTCGCGGGCCGGCTATGTCGCCCGAATCGACGACCCGGATGACGATTGGTTCCCCGGCAAGACGGCGCCGCGGGGCGCTGCCGAGGCCACCCTCGTGGCCGGGTTCGAGTACCCGCTGATCTCCGACTGGACCCGGTGTCAGGAGGGCCGTGCCGAGCGATGGAACGAGCCCGGGTTCGGCGATTGGGTCGTCTTCCGCATGCTCTGCTCGGGAGCGGGGGTCGAGATCGGCTTGCCCGTGGCCGAGGGCCGGACCTCCCTTGCGCTCTACTGGGTTCCGGCGACCTGGCGGGAAGCGGGGGAGTCCCCGGCTCCGCCGCCGATCGATCCGGCCAAACGCTTCGGGATCAAGTTCGACACCCTGCGGGGTAGCGAGAAGCGGGCCCATCCGCTGACCGAGGGCTACCTGGGAGTGCCGGGCCTGCGCCTGTCCCTGCCGAAGGGTTGGTGGCCGGTGGCCTCGCTGCGAACCCGTGACGGTTTCCCGGTGCAGCTGATCGGCAAGCGGGGCGGACGCTTCGGGCGGCTGGAGCGGCTCGAACCGGACGATCCGCTGCTGGCCGAGGTCACCTCCGAAGGCGCGGCTCAGAGCGGGTGGTCCCGGGAGAAACGGCCCCGGGCCTATCGTGCACGCAGCGTGCATCACCGGGAGGATGGCACCTGGGTCTACGTGCATCCCGACGGCGACGGTTTCGTGCTGCGCCCCCGGGCGCAGGGACTTCCCGAGGAACAGCTGGGCGTCTGGGACATCATGGCCCGAAGCGCCTACCTGCTGAAGCGCACGGACAAACGGGAGGGCAAGAAGCGCTGACCGATAGAGAATCCGAGAACAAGAAGGGTCCGTGAACGAGAAAAAGGCCGCGAAGCGTCAGCTCCGCGGCCTCTTCATCTTTCGAACGTCGCGGTTCGGCGCGGCCTACTCTTCGCCTTCCTCGAGAAGACGGATCAGGCTCTTCATCTCGGCCTCGGCCTTGGCCACCGTCTTGACCTCGATCTTGCCGCCGTTTCCGCCACCGAGTCCGTTGACCGGGCTGCTGAGGCGGTCACCGTTCATCACGTTGGCGCTTCCCGGCACCGCGATCGGTCCGGGCAGGGGCAGTTCAATGCTCTCCTTCTCGAGGAAGGGGAGCTGCTCCATGCGGATTGCGCCGCTCTTGCGGTGAGTTTCTTCCACCAGGTCGGACAGCGGCGGTTCTTCCTGAGCCATCACGCCGGTCGCGGCAGCCAGGCCGGCCACCAGGGCCAGCAGGATCAGCTTACGCATCACGATTCCTCCTTCAGTGAGCACCCTCCGCGACGTTTATACGCCGATGGAGGCCTTGCTGACAAGAGGGCCCTGAATGTGGCGCCGGCCTGAGCCGAAGCGCTCTAGCCGGCGGCCGCCAGGGCGGCCAGCAGGCCGGTCAGCGAGGAAAAGACCGGCAAACCGGTCTGGAGCAGCTGATCGCGGCCGGCGGAGCCCCCTTCGACCAGGGCGACGTGAACCCCGGCTCGTCGGCCGCTCTCCACATCGAGCACCATGTCGCCGACGTAGAGCGCCTGTTCCGGCGCGACCGCCATCAACTCCAGGCAGCGGCGAATCATGGTCGGTTCCGGTTTGGTCGTGCCCACCACATCGGGGCCGAGAACGTCGACGAAGTGGTGCGCGATTTCGAGGCTCTCGACGATGGCCCGGCCGAAGCGCGCGGGCTTGTTGCTCGCCACGGTCATCGGCAGACCCCGTTGCCCCAGGGCGGCGAGCCCGTCGGCGACGCCGGGGAGCAGGTGGGTCGCGCCGGCATAGACCTCGGCGTAGCGCTCGCGGAACAGGCGCACCCCCTCGGCGACGTGCTCTTCTCCCAGGGAGTCGGCGATCAGAGACTCGAGCCCATGGCCCACCGCCTGCCGCACTTCGGCGTCGGACAGGGGGGCGTGGCCGAAGCTGCGGCGCGCGTGGTTGAGGCTCTTACCGATGGCGCCATAAGAGTCGACCAGGGTTCCGTCCAGATCGAAGACCAGGCCCTGGATGCCGGAGGGCAGCGGCGCGGCGGTCACGGGAAACCGGCTCGGCTAGTCGCAGGAAACGTAGCGCAGCCGGGACTCGAGGACGCGGCTCTGGTGGCGTTTCAGGTTGAAGCGGCCCTGCTCGCAGTCGAGGCAACCGGCGGACGTGCGGAATCGGGTGCGCACGGCGCAGTCGAGGGAGGCGTACCAGACACCGTAGCGCAGGCAGAAGAAGTCGTCGCCCGGCTGGGGACGCGCTTCGAACTGGCGGAGCGGCCGCTCCTCTACGTCTGATTTCGGCGTGGCCACGTCGACTCCTGGGTGCGTTCCTTTCAAGGTAGAAGCGAACAATATAGCATGGGGGCCGAAGGTTCCGGATCGGCCGGGGCCCGCGGAGATCGAGAGCCTTGCAGCGCTATCGCGTCGGGATTCTCGGGGCCACCGGCCTCGTCGGACAACGCTTGATCGAAGGCCTCGCGGACCACCCCTGGTTCGAGATCTCGGGCCTCGCGGCATCGGAGCGCTCGGCGGGCAAGGCCTACGGCGACGCCTGCGGCTGGGTGCTCGGCTCGCCGATGCCCGAGGCGGTTGCGGGCACGACCGTCACCGCTTGCGACCCCGCGGCCCTGGATGCCTGCGACATGGTGTTCTCGGCGCTGGATCGCCCGGTGGCCGTCGAGGTGGAGCCGGCTTTCGCCCGGGCGGGGTTCGCGGTGGTGAGTAACGCCTCGGCCTTCCGCCAGGCGCCCGACGTGCCGCTGGTCGTGCCCGAGGTCAACGCCGACCACCTGGCCATGGTCGAGCATCAGGGCCA
>CAZBZH010000201.1:0-7600 GCA_964496265.1 uncultured Acidobacteriota bacterium
CGTTAGCTCATCAATACTCTGCGCGACTGCTTCGATGGCGACAACGTCTTCGACATCGAAGACAACTGCGACTTCGACTTCAACCCGGCCCAGATCGACGCCGACTTCGACGGCCTGGGCAACGCCTGCGACAACTGTCCCGACGACGCCAACCCCGGTCAGGAAGAGACCGGCGACATGGACGGTGTCGGAGATCTTTGCGACAACTGCCCCAACGACGATAACCCGCTCCAGCGGGACACCGACGGCGACGGCCTGGGCAACGTCTGCGACGACGATGACGACAACGACGGCGTCCTCGACGTCTCGGATAATTGCCCGTTCGCCGCGAACCCGGGCCAGGAAGACCCTGACGGCAACGGCATCGGCACCGCCTGCGACTTCACGGTGATCGATCTGTTCGTTGAGGATCCCGACGTGGAGATCCTGGGGGATGACGGCAGCGACGGCGCCGGCCGCGACGTGGTTGCCGGCGACTTCAACAACGACGGCTTCGCCGACGTTGCCTTCGCCTCGACCACCTCCAACGGTCCGTCCAATAGCCGCCAGCTGGCCGGTGAGGTCAGCATCATCTTCGGCCGGGATATCTTCCCCAGCCCGATCGACCTGGGTAGCACCCCGGCCGACATGGTGATCTACGGCCAGGACCCCGACGACGGGCTGGGCAACAACGGCCTGGCGGCCGGTGACTTCAACGGCGACGGCATCGACGACCTCGCCATCGCTGCCCGCTTCGGCGACGGCCCGTCCAACGGGGTCTCCGGCGGCGGCCAGGTCCACCTGATTCTCGGCGGCAACAGCCTGCCGGCGGTGCTGGACCTGGACGGCGGGGACGCGACCCGCAGCGCGTCGGATTCGACCATCTTCGGGATCGATACCGGCGACGGCCTCGGCCGCTCGGTGGCCTTCGGCGACATCAACAACGACGGCTTCGACGATCTGATCATGGGCGCCAGCACCGCCAACGGTGAGAACAACCTCTGCGCCCGCTGCGGCGACGTCTACGTGGTGTTCGGTGAGGCGACCCCCGCCGCGGTCTACGACCTGGCCGTGGGCGGTACCGCCGACATGAGCATCTACGGCGCCGAGAACGATGACCTGCTCGGCTTCGCGGTCCATGCCCTGGATTACAACGGCGACGGATTCGACGACCTGGCGCTGGGCGCGCTGACCGCCGACAACATCGACGGTGACACCGACTCCGGTGCGGTCTACATCGTCGAGGGTGGCGCGACGCCTCCGGCCACCGTCGACCTGGACCAACTCGAGTTCCTGGTGGCCCTGGAAGGGGTCGATCCGGTGGATCTCGCCGGTGACCGCCTCGATTCGGCCCAACTGGGTGATGCGGGTAGCCCCTGTCCGACCTGTGAGGACCTCCTCGTGGCGGTGCCCGAAGCCGACGGCCCCTCCGAAGTGGATCGTCGCCGGGAGGCCGGCGAGATCTACGTGATCTACGGCCGGGATGACCTGCCGGGACAACAGACCTATCAGCTGAACGACCCGGCGGTGATGCTCTCGGTGATCTACGGCGCCGAGGCCGCCGATCGCCTGGGCGAGACCTTCAGCGTCGGCCTGATCAACGATGACGCGATTCCCGACATCCTGATCGGAACCCCGCTGGCAGACTCTCCGTCGATCAACCTTTCGGGGCGGTTCGACGTGCTGTTCGGTGAGGATCCGATTCCCGCGGTGATCGACCTGGTCACCGACGAGACGGATATCGTGGTTTACGGCCCGTCCGAGATCAGCAACTTCGGCCGTTCGGTCGCCAGCGGCGGTGCCAACAACGACGGCTTCCTCGATGCGGTGATCGGCGCCAGTACCCTGGACGTGCCCGGCGGACGGGATATCGCCGGTGGCGTCTACCTGTTCTCGCCGATCGACTCCGACGGCGACGGCATCCGCAACCTGGCGGATACCTGCCCGGATCTGAGCAACCCGCTGCAGACCGACACCGACGGCGACAGCCGGGGTGACGAGTGCGATAACTGTCCCAACGACGCCAACCTGGACCAGTCGGATCTCGATGACGATGACATCGGAGACGCCTGCGACAACGACGACGACGCCGACACCATCGCCGATGACGGCGATTCCAGCGGCGATCCCAACGACAGCCCCTGTGTCGGCGGCAACAACATCGGTTGCGACGACAACTGCCGCACGATCCAGAACACCGACCAGGCCAACGCCGATAACGATCGGTTCGGCGATGTCTGCGATAACTGTCCCAACGACGCCAACGACAACCAGGTCGATACCGACAGCGACGGTCAGGGCGACGTCTGCGACAGCGATGACGATGGCGACGGCACCGCCGACGGCGCCGATAACTGCCCGCTGACCGACAACGACCAGACCAACTCCGACGGCGACACCCTGGGCGATGCCTGCGACAACTGCCCGGTCGACAGCAACGAGTCGCAAGTCGACGGCGATGCCGACGGCGTGGGCGATGCTTGCGACAACTGCCCGTCCGATCCGAACTTCGGGCAGGGGGATGCCGACTCCGACGGGCTGGGGGACACCTGCGATAACTGCCCGGTCGACTCCAACCCGTCCCAGACCGACTCCGACGGCGACGGCACCGGCGACGCCTGTGACGTCGACGGCGACGGTGACGGCATCTTCGATGACGGCGACACCTCCAGTGTCGCCGGGGACCGCCCCTGCATTACCGATCAGTTCTTCGTCTGCGACGACAACTGCCCGCTGGAACCCAACGGCGATTGCTCGGTCGATCCGCTGCGCTGCGACCAGGACTTCGACGGTGACGTGACGACCCGGGAACTGCGGGAGGGCAACCAGACCGATAGCGATGGCGACGGTCAGGGCGACGCCTGCGACTTCGACGACGACAACGACTTCGTCTTCGATGACGAGGACGGCAGCGGCGTGGAAGGGGACAATCCCTGCACCGGTGGCCAGACGTCCAACTGCGACGACAACTGCCCGGTGAACTCCAACTCCAACCAGGCCGATGACGACAGCGACGGAGCCGGTAACGTCTGTGACAACTGCCCCGGTGCGAACCCGGACCAGCTCAACACCGACGGTGACTCCGAGGGTGATGCCTGCGACAGCGACGACGACAACGACGGTGAGCCCGACGTGTCCGACAACTGTCCGGTCAACCCCAACGGCGACTGCTCGTTCCTGCCCAACTGCGACGTCAACCTGGACCGGAACACCACCCTCGCCGAGCGGGCGCTCGGTGAACAGTTGGATTCCGATTCCGACGGGCTCGGCGATGCCTGCGATAACTGCATCAACGATTCCAACGCGGGGCAGGAAGATGTCGCCGGCGACGACGCCGGCGACCTCTGCGACAACTGCCTCAACGACTTCAACCCGAGCCAGCTCGATACCGACGGCGACACCGATGGGGACGCCTGCGATACCGACGACGACGGCGACGGGCTGCTGGACGTGTCCGATAACTGTCCGGTCAACCCCAACGGCGATTGCGCTACCGATATCCTCTTCTGTGACGTGGACCTCAACGGCTCCACCTCGACCGCCGAGGAGAACCTGGGTAACCAGCTCGATAGCGACACCGACGGCGTCGGAGATGCCTGCGACAACTGCCCGGGCCTGCAGAACGCGACCCAGCTCGATACCGATGGGGACGGTCTGGGCGATGTCTGCGATAACTGTCCGACGCTGGCCAACGCCAACCAGGAGGACCTGGACGGGGACGGCATCGGCGACCTCTGCGACTCCGATGATGACGACGACAGCATCCCGGACGTCAACGACAACTGCCCGCGGGACGCCAACTCCAGCCAGCTGGATACCGACGACGACCTGACCGGCGACGCCTGCGATAACTGCCCCTCCACCTTCAACCCGGAGCAGGCGGATATCGACAGCGACACCGTGGGTGATCTCTGCGATAACTGTGACGTCGATGCCAACCCGGATCAGGCCAACGCCGACGGGGACGGCCAGGGTGACGTCTGCGACACTAACGACGACACCGACTCGATCCTCGACGACGGGGACGGCAACGGGACCCCCGGGGATAACCCCTGCACCGGCGGCAACAACGTCGGTTGCGACGACAACTGCCCGTTCGTCGACAACAACGATCAGGCGGACGGTGACGGCGACGGCGTGGGCGATGCCTGCGATAACTGCATCTCGATCTCCAACCCGGGTCAGTCCGACCCGGACGGCGACGGGCTGGGCAACGAGTGCGATAACTGCGATCTCGCGGCCAACCCGGGGCAGGAGAACTTCGACATGGATAGCGAAGGGGATGCCTGCGACGCCGACGACGACAACGACGGCACGGCGGATACCGGGGACTGCGATCCGTTCAACGATCAGGTCTGGCTGCAGCTGATGCCGATCGACGACCTGATCCTGGACAAGGCGGCGGGCACCGACGTGTTGCTCACCTGGAGTAGTCCCTCGGCCGGCGTCAACACCACCTGGGACGTGGTCCAGGGTCTGATCGGAGATCGCCGGGCTGACGGAGACTTCCGCAACGCCTCCTGCGCCGTGAACAGCGGCGGCGGTTCGCCCTTCACCGACGTGTCGGGTAACCCGGCACCGGGTACCGTCGAGTACTACCTGGTCCGGGGCATCAACGAGTGTGGAAGCAGCACCTACGGCATGGGTACCGAGATGCCGGATGCCCGTGACGGACTGGAAGACGGATCGGCCTCGCTGCCCGATCCGGATACCTGCCCCTGACGCGGGGTTGAGTGAAGACGGGGCCGTGGACCACGGCCCCTTCAACTGAACACGAAAAAGGCGGGGCCTCGGCCCCGCCTTTCTTTTGCGTCGGTTCTACGACGTCGGTTCCTTGCTTCCGTTCCCGGTCGGGAGTCTACCGCGCCCGGCCGGGAGGGCGGCGTCTACTCTCCGATCTGATCCAGTGCCGAGCGGGCCGCGCGGCGCACCACCTCGACCGGCGCCTTGGCCAGTTCCTTCAGCATCGGAACCGATCCCTTGTCCTTGCGCATGCCGAGGCCGGAGATCGCCGACAGCCGAATCTGCAGGTCGCTGTTGTTGGCCAGCTCCCGCAGTTGCTCGACCGCCGCGTCCTGCTCGAACTTGCCCAGGGAGCGCACCGCCTGGATCTTGACGTAGGGCTCGGAATCGGCGAGGGCGGCGAGGACCAGCTTCAGGGCGCCCTCGGTGCCGACGCTGGCCGCCGACTGGACCGCCGACGCGCGAACGTCGCCGCTGGGGTCCTTGCTCAGCTTGGCCAGATAAGGGACCGATTCCTCCCGCCCCTTGTGCCCGAGGGCAAAAGCGACGCTGGAGCGGACCTGCGCTTCCTCGTCCTCGACCCGGGTGACCACCGCATCCATCAGGGATTCGACGTTTTTCTGACCGGCGGCGAGCACGGCGCTGGAGCGGACCCGCGCCTCGGAATCGGCGATCAGTTTGATCAGGGGAGCGTGGGTATTCGTCGACTCGGAGGCCTTGTAGACCAGCACGGCGGCGTGCCGGTCGCCGGTGGTCGGCAGCTTGCCCAGCTGGCCGGTGAGGATCGTCAGCGCCGCTTCGTCGGGCAGCTCCCGCATGCCGTTGAGGATCGAGCGGCGCACGCCGATATCCTCGTCGCCCAGCAGCTTCTGGGTCAGTTCGGCGTGGGAGGTCGCCCCGCCGAGCACGACGATGGCGTGGGCCACGGCGCGCTTGAGCGCCAGATCCTCGGTGGTGGCCATGCGGGTAAGCCGCTGCAGCGCCCGGGGGTCTTTCAGCGACTCGAGGGCCTGGATCGCCAGGGTGGCGACACCCCGTTCGGCGTCGGCGGTGGCGGCCATCAGCGGCTTCAGCGATTCCTTGGAGGAGAGCGCCTGCATGGCTCGCACCGAGGCGAGCCGGACCTTGGGCTCCGGGTCGGAGATCATCGCGCCGACGTTGCTCAGGTAGGCCTCGTGAGCGAACTCGCCAACATGCTCGGCCAGCTCCATCCGCACATCCATGTGCTCGTGCTTGAGCGCCTGCTGAATTTCGGGCATCGGGTGGTCGCCCAGATCGAGCAGCCCGATGCCGGCGGCGATCACGACCCATTCGTCGGAATCGGCCAGCATCTTCTTCAGGTCGGCGACGGCCGGTTTCCCTGCTTCCTTGACCAGCAGCTGGATCGCCGCCCGGCGCACCTGGGCGTCGCCGTGGGTCAGCGCCTCCTTGTACGCCTTGATGGCCGGGGCACCCTGGCCCTTCATCGCGACCATCTGCTGAATCAGGGACTTCCCGGCAGCATCTGCTTTCTGCTGCGCGGCGGCGGGCAGCGCGAGCAGCAGCGACACGACGACCGCGGCCGCCGCTTTCGACGGGCTCTTGATCATGACCTCTCCCTTAGATCGAGTCGAAACTCAGGATTCAGAGTCGGCGTCGGGTTGCAGGCGGCGTTGCACCTCCCGCGGCGACGCTTTCTCGTACTTGACGAAATTGCGGTAGAAATCGCGGTAATTCTGGTATCCGACGAGGTATGCGATTTCCGAGATGCTGCGCTTCCCCTCAGCCAGCAGCAGCATCGCGTGTTCCAGCCGGACGCGCTGGATGTGCGAAGTAATGGTACCCCCCGTTTCTCGGCGGAACAAACGGGACAGGTAGTTGGGGGAGACGTGGAGGCGGTTGGCCACCGAGGAGAGGGAGAGCCGCCGGTTGTAGTGTTCGTCGATGTAGGAGCGGGCCCGGTCGACCAGCGGATGCTGTTTGCGCTCCCGGACGGTCAGGGGGGTCAGGAGCTGGCCCAGGGTGGTCAGGAAGCCCTTGCGGGCCTCCTCGGCGCCGGCGTAGCGGCTGAACTGTTCGGCCAGCGAGGCCCGAATGTCATGGTAGGCCGACTCGTCGGTCTCGGGCCGGTGGACCTTGCGGTTGACCCGCTGGAGCACGTCGAGCAGCAGCAGGATGACCGGCCCGTGGGCCACGCCGGGCACCTCGAGCTTGAGCCCCGAGACCAGCTTGCGGAAGGCGGCCTTGCTGCCGGTGAAGTCCGCCTCGGCCAGACGGCGGAACGCCTGGGTCTCCCGGGCGGGGTCGTATCCGATCCGGCGGTAGAAGTCCGGAGTCTCGGTCTGGCCGGCAAGACGTGCCTGAGACAAGGAAACCCTCGCAAATCAAGGAAGGCGAATACCCGAAACAAACGACGGGTTCGCGCAAAATCGGTCATGTGGTGGCCCGTAAAGCACAAGTCTACGCAGAGGTCGGGTGCGGGTCAAGCTGCGGATGAAACGACCGCAGAATCGTCCGGTCGCCCTAGATTCGTGTCGCCATTCGGGAAATCGACGTACAATCAGGGCGAATCGAACCTATTTCACTCCGGCTCAAGCTCAAGGGGGGGCACATGGGCCAACTTAGTCCCGGTAGAGGCGCAGCAGCGAGCGAGGGAACACGGGGGGACGCCGCAAGGGCACCGCGGCGGCTCGGTCAGTACCTGCGACAGTTGCGCGAAGGCTATGGCTACACGTTGAGAAAGGTCGAAGAGCGTGCGCTTGCGATGGGAGAGTCGATCGACAACTCCCAGCTGAGCCGCTTCGAGAAGGGCAAGGCCGTCCCTTCGTTCGACAAGCTTCGGGCTCTGGCCAAGGTCTTCAATGTCTCGGTGCAGAATTTCTCCGACGTCCTGGATCTG
>CAZBZH010000202.1:0-7600 GCA_964496265.1 uncultured Acidobacteriota bacterium
TCCGTCGTAGGAACGGCTCATCGACCAGACGAAGCCCGAGGCCTGGATCTCGCTGAACTTGATCCGATTGATGTAGGCACCCCGGGTATCGGTGCCTCGCGCCTCGAGCACCATCTCGCCGTCGCTCATGTTGCCGTAGAAGAAACCCTTGACGAACCCGGGCGCCTCGTCGGTACCGGCCATCAGCCAGTTGTTGACCCAGCGCCCCTTGGCCTCATCGTAGCTGCGCCAGGTCGTGCCCCGGTAACCGAGCTCCGAGTACCAGTCGTCCTGAAAGGCGTGGCCGTCGAGGGTGTAGTAGCCGACCCACCGGCCGCGGCTGCGAACCTCGGCGCCGTCCTGCCCGGTGAAGGTCAACTCGCAGTCGAACTCGCCCACCAGAAAGCTGAACTGCTTCATCTCCTCGGGAGCATCGGGGTGGGGCTGCGGCAGGCGGCCGATCTTGACGTCCTCGAGACCATCGGCCGCGAGTCCGGCGGACAGCGCCGTGGAGAACACGAAGCAGAGAACGAGGTACGGGACGAGACGGCGAACTTGACGGTGCATGAAACCTCCTCGCGAGCGAACGGCCCGTTCGTCGCCCCTCGCCGCATGGTACGGCAAATCGCCCGCCGCGTTTCATCGGGTCGTTCGCGTCCCGCGGGCCCGTTGCCGCAGAGAAGGAACTCCCACCACGGGTTCGGCCGGGAAAGCAGCGACAATGTCTCGCAAGGAGGCAGCCATGATCCGAGCGTTACCGGTCTTGCTCGTTCTCGCGACCTTCAACCACAGCTACGGGAACAGTTGAAGCCACGGCTCACGCGCGAGGGACTTCGCGGCGATCGTTCAATCCGTCTCGACGGTGAATCCGCTCCAGGATGCGGCCGGGACGCTCACGGAGGCCAATCTCTCCGGTGATGTGCTGCTGCGCAAGGGCGGCTGGCTCAGGCTGCGGGTCGCGGCCTCGGTGGACGGCTATGCCGACGTCGAAGGCGCTGTACGCGAGGCGGTCAAGGAGGAGCTGATTCGAAACGGACTCCACCTGGCGATCCCCGGCTCGAACGTTCCGGTGCTGACGGTCCGCATCGAGATCGCTCCCGCGGATGCCATGACCGAATACTCCATGGCGCTATCGCTGACCGGGCCGTGTTCCGCTGAGGACATGGGCCCCGGCCGCTGCACCCGCAAGCCGTGGGGCTCGATGCCCCGGGGATCGACTGCCCGGGATAACCTCCGGAACGTGCTGCCGAGTCAGGCCGCCTTCGCGCTGCATCAGGTGATCGACCTGTACGGGGCTGGAACCTCGGATACCATGGAGCTTCAACCGACCGCAGCCGATCCGTAGGCGGTGGCCCCCACGGCGACCGCCGGTCGCAGGAGCCTCCATGTCCAGGACCGCCATCGCCGGGTCCGCCGCCGCGTTGCTGGTGATCCTGGTCGTGCTGCTGGCCGGCTACCGGCTGATGAAGCATGCCCTCGAGCCCGAGACCGCCGCTTGGCCGGCCGTCACGGCGGAAACACCTCGGCCGGTGCATCCCGGTCACCTTTACGGCGTCGTCACCACCATCGAGGGCAGCGACCACCAGGGCTACCTTCGCTTCGGCGGCGCTCAGGAAGCGTTCTGGAGCGACGCGTTCAACGGATTCAAACCGCACAACCCCTGGGCGGAGCATCTCCCCGAGCAGGCCGGAGCACCGAAGCCCTCGGACCTCGAGCGCCCCTTCATGACCCGCTTCGGCAACCTCCAGCGTATCGATGTGGAGGGACGGGACGTGCGGGTGACGCTCAAGAGCGGCACGACCGTGCGGCTGGATCGCCACGAGGCCGGAGACATCGACGACGGCGTGCGCGTCTGGGTCGACGACACTCGCGTGGTCGATGTGGAGGCCCGGGCGATTCGGCGGATCGAGTTCCGGCCGGCACCCGGCGCGGCCGCCCCGCTATCGCGGCTCCACGGCGTCGTTCGCACGGCGAGCGGCTCCTTTAGCGGCTTCCTCCAGTGGAACCGGCTGAAGCGTCTCAGCAGCGACACGCTGATCGGCAGGAACGACGATGGCCCGCAGGCACTGCCCTTCGCCGACATCGCGGTGATCGAGCGAGACGCAGATAGCGGCTGCCGGGTGCGCTTGCGGAGCGGCGAGGAGGTGATGCTTCGGGGCGAGCCCGATGTGAACCGGCGTAATCGCGGCCTCGTCGTCGACGACTCGCGCTACGGCCGCGTGCTGATCCCCTGGGATCGGGTCGAGCACGTCACGTTGACGGCCGCAGTCGACTCCCCTTCCTACCCCGACTTCGAACCGGGAAGAGCGATCCACGGGAGTGTCGAAACCCGGCAAGGAGACGTCTCCGGGGGACGGCTGGTGTTCGACTTGGACGAGAGCGAGACCACCGACACCCTCGACGCCCCCGCTGACGGAGTGACCTACACCATCCCCTTCAGCCGCATTCGCTCGGTCGCTCGCGATCCCTCGTCGGACACACCCTTCGTCGTGCAGCTGGATAGCGGCCCGTTGCGCCTGGAGGCCCGCGGCGACCTGGCCGAGGGTAACGGCGGCATGCTGGTGTTTCCCGAATCCGGCGGGCCCGCGGCGTACGTACCATGGCAGGAGGTGCTACGGATCGACCTTGCCGCTGCGTCGAGCGGCCCGGCGCCCGGCTCAGACGGCGAGAATGTAGATTGAGATCATCAGGTTCATGAACCCGTGGACGATCATCGGCGGGATCAGGCTGCGGCTGCGCTCGTAGAGGTACGCAAAGAGCAGACCGGACGCGAAGATCCACGCGCTGCCCTCCAGGTTGTAGCCGTGCCAGACGGTGAAGAACAGTGCGTTGAGCACCAGCGCCGGCCACATCCTGAGACGGGTGCGCAGCGTCCCGTAGAACACCCCTCGAAATATCAGCTCTTCGAAGACCGGCGCGAACAGGGAGCCGTTAAGCAGGGACGTGATCACCATCCACCGCGAGCCCCAGAAGATCCACTCGTCGTAGAACCCCCAACCGACCTGATCTCCCCACAGGCCGACGGTCCAGATCGCGGTAAGAAGTTGATCCACCAGGATTCCGCTCCAGGTCACGACGGCAATCAGGCGCCAGGATCGCCCGGTGAGACCGAAGATCGGGAGGAATCCGGGCCCATCCTTCGGACGCAACACCCAGATCACCGCCAGGGACGCGAGTCCACCCCACAGGGTATCGAGATCGAACACGGAGAAGAAGAACGGATGCCAGAGGTAGACTGCCGCGGCGAGAGCACTCACCGCCATCCCTGATCCGAAACTCCACTGCGCCGCCCAGCGCGCTTCGGCAAGCGGCCCGGAGCGCAGGCACCACCCGCCGAGCGCGAGCACACCCAGCGCGCCCAACGCCAGGGACATCCACTGCTGCGCGTTTCCGACCGCCATGAGACGGTCCACTCGGCCCGACATGCGCTTTCGAGCGGAATCCGCGGCGCTGGTGTTTGCTTCGAGCTCCGCGATGCGGCGCCGGACCGTATCCGAGTACCAGTGCCCTGAACCGAGATAGCTGTTGAAGGCGGAAAGCTCAGCGGCCGCCGGCTTGCTTCCCTCGGCGTAGGCGTAGCGCAAAACCACTTCGCTGGCCGGGCCGAGAGAGTAGGCTTCGAAGTGCCCCTGGATCGAATCGCTCCAGCCCGACGCCTCCAGTTCGAGAATGATTCGACACAGCACGGCGCTCGGTGGGCCGGAGGCCTGCCATCCCAACTGCTTCAACTCATCGGCAAAACCGTCCAGGGCTTTCTGACGGACATCCTCATCGCCGCCAAGGATGCGTCCCCACACGCCGGGGTCCTGCTCCAGGCGACCGGAGTCGATGGCGTCCAGGTCGGACCCGGCAACCTTGAGTACCGTTTCGAGCGGGTACCAGAGGTAGAGAACATCATCCCGTTTCCCGAAGCCGAACGCGAAGGAGTACAGCAGGATTAGAAGCAGGCCGGCGGAGAACGCACAACCGGCACCCCAGGGCCTCCGTGGCTGCTCTAGACCCTCTTCAGCCTCCTCGGTCCCGGAAATGCTCTCGCTGTCCACAGGAAGGTCGCCCAACTACTCGCCCCCGGGCCGCTCGCCGGCCGCTCCGCCGAGTCTACCAGGGGTCCGCCTCGCACGACGGCGCCGGTGCGCCCCGCTACGGGCACTCGGCGATGTCCAGCGGGAGACAACTCGAGGCGCCGAACGCCCGTTGTGCCCCGCTGCTCTGCAACCCCCGGGACCCTTCGGCGGCCCCATCGCTGGCCACCACCAGGTAGTAGCGATCGTCGGCGGCCGGGGTCAGGGGCCAGCTGGTCGCGCCGGCAGTGCTGCAGGTCACCGGCTCGTGGCTCTCGAAGTCACCGAGCTGCCCCTCGTAGACGACGAAGTCGCCATCGGACCCCAGGCAGGAAGCATCCCAGCTCAGCACCAGGTCGCTGCCCGTGCCCGCGGCGAGGGTCAGCGGCAGGCCGCCCCCCTCGGAGACCGACCCGACCGTCCCGCCGAAGCTCGAGCTGATGCTGTTGACGTTGAACGAACCGGAGTCGACGACCAGGCGCAGGGTCTGCACCCCGCCGTCGAAGGTGACGTCACTCGCGGTGACCGTCGTCCAGTTCTGCCATCCGAAGGTCGAGCCGAAGGAGATCGGCCCGGTGCGGTCGACGCCGTCGAGCTCGAGATGGAAGGTCCCGCCGTTGGCCTCCGACGCCACCCGAACATCGAGATCGTAGCTGCCGGGAAGCGCCGTCACCGTGTACTCGATCCACTCCCCAGGCGACGTCCAGCCCAGGTTGAAGCCGTAGCCGGTGTCGGAGCAGTTCTCCAGGTCGACCCCTTCACCGGGACGATAGCCGCCGCCGTTGTTGCCCGGGTCGATGTCGTTGTAGGCCAGGCCCTGCCCACCCAGATCGTAGTCCTCGGCCTCGAGCACGCCCGGCACCGCCGCGGGAGCGATACGGTAGGGCGCCTGGGCACAGGTGGTCCCGACGGTGATATCGACGGGCTCGGAGATGCCGAGCAGGCCGGTATCGTCCCGGCCCCGGGCGGTGATGGTGTAGCAACCCTCCATCGCCCCCGGAATCGTGAAGTCGAAGGGGGGTACCGTCGAGCGCCCGAGGACCGCCTGATCCTGGAGGAACTCGACGTACTGCATCGAGCCGTCGTCGACGGCGTCGACGGTGATCGTCAGATCCTCACCCGGCGGATTGAAGTCGCCGGGGGTCGGGCTGGTGATGACGATGCTCGGCTTGTCGTTGGGCACCTGGTAGACCCGCACGTAGTCGACCACCAGTTCCTGGGGGAAGACCGTCGAACCGTCGGGCGGGCCGGGCAGGTTGCCGCCCACCGCCATGTTCAGCAGCAGGTGGAAGTCCACGTCGAAGGGTGCCGGAAACGGCCCGCTGGTCGAGTACCAACTCGTGCGCACTCCGTAGAGCACGCCGTCGATGTACCAGCGGATCTCACCGTTCTCCCACTCGACGGCGTAGACGTGAAAATCATCGTGGGAGGTGCCGCCCGATAGGATGTACTCGCTGGATGAATACACGTTGGCCGGAAACGGGCCGCCGTAGTGAATCGTGCCGAAGATCTTCTCGGGCTCCTGGCCCACCATCTCCATCACATCGATCTCGCCACTGGCCGCCCAGGTGCCGTAGAAGGACGGATCCGAGGGCAGCAGCCAGAAGGCCGGCCACAGACCCTGGCCGATCGGCATCCGGGCGCGCATCTCGAAGCGGCCGAAGGTCCAGTCCCCCTTGGCCAGGGAACGCATGCGGGCCGAGGTGTAGTTGCGTCCGGCGAAGGACTCCTCCTTCGCCGTGATGGTGAGAAAGCCGCCGGAGACCGTGGCGTTCTCGGCCCGGTACCACTGCAGCTCGTTGTTGCCCCAACCCCCGGGGAGTCCGACCTCGCTCCCGTCACCGAGCTGGAAGGTCCACTTGGTGAGATCCACGGCGCTGCCGTCGAACTCGTCGGACCAGACCAACACGCAGCCGGAGAGCCCGTCGCATTGCGCCGCCACAGGCGTCACCGCGAGGATCGATGCGGTGAGCAGCAGCGCCGCGAGCGATAGCAGCCGCCGAACCGCGCAGACAGAGGTAACCCGTTTCCAGACGATCATCCGCCGGCCTTCCCCTCAAAAGCCCGGCCGGCGGCCACGCTGGCCTCCCCCTCCCGGGCAACCTGTTCGATTTACACCGAAAGCAGTGGCTCGGCCGAAGATTCGTCCGCGGAGCAGCGGAGAACCCGGTAAAAACCGGAATCCCCTACCAGAGGGCGGCGAAGATGCCCCCGAGGATCAACCCGTAGGCCAGCCCGTCCAGCAGGTCGGTCCAGATCCGGGCCTTGAACCAGATCCGGTGGAGCACGCCGCTGGTCGCGTAGGTCAGGACCCCGATGGTGGCCGAAACCCGGAAGAGCTGCATCGTCGAGGTGCCCTCGGGACAGGCCAGCGCCGTGACGTAGGCGATCCCGATCACGGTCACCAGGAAATAGCCGATGGTCAGCCCCATGTTGGCGCCCATGTTGGGCATGGCGTAGACGTTGACCGTCGCCCGAGGCCCGGTGGCGTAGCGCTCCATGTACTCCCTGGATCGCTGCACCGCGCCGGAACCGGCGTAGGGCACCATGTAATTGCCGCTCGACACGCCCTCGAGCGCCTTGCGCACGCGATCCTCGTCGGGGAGCTTGCCGAAGTCTCCGTAGTGATGAGGCAGCACCACCCAGGCGATGAAGCTCGCCAGCCACAGGGCGATCGTGGTGAGCAGAATCGGCAGCCAATGATCGATCAGGAATTCCATGAAACCTCCCTGGTCCTGGTCCCGTCGACGCCCGACCCTTCGGGCATCTCTCGGCGGCGTGACCGGGGGCGTGAACCAGGGAGCAAAGCCACCGCGTTTCGGGTGCGGAAACTATAGTCCAGATCCTGCGCTCTACGTGGGGCGATCCATCGATGCCCCAGGCGTTACTTCCGCAGGCGGCTCCGTTTCCCCACAGCGGTCGCCGGATGTTTGCGGGATTGGCGGCCGACGGGCGCTCCATCGGTCGCGGGAGGCTTGCGGGATATAGTGCGCAGCATGAGAAACAACCGCCGCACCATCTGGCTGCCCCTTGCCCTCCTCCTCTGCGGAACAGCCTGCGTGGATCCCGCGTCCGAGCCGGATCCGGGCCCGGAGCCCGATGAAGCGACGGCGCCTGCCGCGCACCGTGAGCTGCCGACCCTGACCCGGGAGCAAACCCACAACAAGTTCAGCCGCGACATCGAACCACGGCTGCGGGTCCCCTCGGGCACGACGGTACGCTTCGAGACCGAGGAAGCCACCGACGGGCAACTGACCCCCGAATCGACCGCCGCCGATCTGCTGACCGTCGACTTCGACAAGGTGCACCCGTTGACCGGCCCGGTGTTCGTCGAAGGCGCCGAGCCCGGCGATGTGCTGAAGGTGACCCTCGAGCGGGTCGAGGCGGGCAGTTGGGGCTGGAACGGCATCCTTCCCGGGTTCAGCTTTCTGGCCGACGAGTTCACCGAACCCTACCTGCGCACCTACGAGTTCGACCCCAACGATCCGGACGTCCGCTTCCTCGACGGGGTGCGGGTTCCGCTGCGCCCCTTCCCCGGCGTCATCGCGGTGGCTCCGGAT
>CAZBZH010000203.1:0-7590 GCA_964496265.1 uncultured Acidobacteriota bacterium
GGTTGACCGGCGGCTGCACCACCAGGATCACCGGCACGACGATCTCGGGCTCGACCTCGAGCCCGGTGCTCAGCCGGATCTCCTCGTTGGACTTGCCGCTGGGAGCGCCGCCGGTGTAGCGGACCTCGAGCAGCCAGTCCCCGGGCCGGGTCGCGGGCAGTCCCTTGCTCATGCCGCCGTCGGCGGGCCCGGCGGCCCGCACCCTGGCTTCCAGCCACTGGGCGCTGGCACCGGTCACCTCGAGGCGCATCTCGCGGCTCTCGCTGGACATCTTGCGCAGCAGCAACTGCTGCTGTTGCATCGGTCCACGGGAGTTGGAAACCCGCAGCGTTCCGGCGGGCAGCCGCTCGACTCCGCCGACCACGTTGGCCTTGACCGTCAGGTGCACCTGGTCCCGGTTCGGGTCGTTGGTCGACACCGTGATGCCACGGTGGTTCATGCCCATCAGGTTGTTGGTTTCCAGGGTGACCCGCACCTCGCCCCGGGCGCCGGCGGCGATGACCTCGTCATGGGATGCCAGGGTGCAACCGCAGGTTGTCTCGACACCCGAGATGCGCAACGGGGAACTCCCCTCGTTGCGCAACTCGAAGACGATCAGGGCTTCCTTGCCCCGCACCACGTCGCCGATGTCGATGATGTCCCGGTCGACCGCCACCCGGGGGGTCGCGAACGCCGGGAGTACCGACAGCAGTACCGTCAACGCCAACAACGAGCGCGCGTAGGTCTTCATCAGGTGTCTCCGGCTTGCTCCGGGGAGCGCCGGCCTAGCGGGCGGACGCGCTTCCGGCGTTGATCTGCCAGCCGTTGGGTCCGACGGTGAAGCTCGTCAGCGGGATGTCGACCCGCAGCACCGTCTCGTCCCCTTCGACCACCTCGAAGGTGGCGTCGACGACCAGCGCGAAGCCGGTGCCGACCATCGGAAGGTTGACCGTCGTCCCGTCGGTGAGCACCAGCTCGACCGAGGAGATGATCAGCTCGACCCTGGCGTAGTTGCCGGCAGGCACGGTGCCCACGGCGAGCTCTTCTTCGTTGCCGTTGATCAGGGCGGCGAGATCGATCGGGTCGCCCATCAGATCCGAACCGGTGACCTCGACGCGGGTGCCGTCGGCAGCCACGGCGTTGACGCCGGTGAAGGTGATCCAGGCCTGGTCGATCTGGTCGCTGGGGTCGTCGTGCACGCGGACGGACAGCACACCCTGGCCGGCCGGCGCGGTGACCGAATCACCCGAGCTCGAACAAGAGAACGTCGCGACGGCGAGGCCGATCGCGAACAGCGACAGGAGCATGACCTTCGAGAACTTCATGGCTGGATTCTCCTCCCCTGATATTCCAGGTCCGCCATTAAGGAACATCGAAAGAGTAACCTACGCAACCAAAACGAGGCAAACACGCCGAAAAAGCGACGAAACGGCAGCCGTTCCCTTGACGTGTCGGCCAAGCACGCTCAAACTTGGCTGCTCAGGCGATGAACATCGCCGAACCCTCACGGAGTATCGGTTTGCGTTTCCCCCCTGCCGCTGCCCTGCTTCTGCTCCTCTGCGCCCTCGTCGGCTGCGCCGCTCCCGAGACGGAGACCGCGCCGGACCTCGGCATCGCCGATGAGCCCCCCGCCGACAGCGCGCCGACTCTCGCGTTCGCCCAGGCGCTGGTCCAGCGTGGGGACACCCTGGCCGGCGCCCTGGAACAGCTCGGACTGAGCACCGAGGAGAACCGGTCGGTGCTGCGCGCCCTCGGGCACGAGATCAATCTGCGGCGTGTCCCGATCGGAGCCGGCCTCTCGGTGGGACGAGATGCAGCGGGCAACCTGGCTCAGGTCACCTGCCGGGTCGAGCGGGAGCGGTACGTGCGCGTGCTGTTCGATCGCTCGCCGCCGCGGACCGAAACCGTCGAACTGCCGGTCGAGACCCGCATGGCCTCGACCCATACCCGGATCGAGCAGTCGGTCTCCCAGGCGTTCTCCGAGATCGAGGACGGCGCCCGGTTGACCGCCGAGTTCGCCGACATCATGCAGTGGGATGTGGATCTGTGGACCGAGACCCGCCAGGGGGACCGCATCCGCCTGGTCTACGAGCGTCGCTACCTGGGAGAACTCGCCGAGCAGACCCCCCCCCTCCGCGACCGGCTCGAACGGAGCGGCGAGAGCATCGGCGTCGGCCGGGTGCACGCGGCGCTCTACGAGGGCAGCATCGCCAACGGCAGCGCCTACTGGATCGAAGGGGGCGACGAGGTGCGCGGCTACTTCGACGCCCAGGGCAAACCGCTGCGCAAGACCTTCATCAAGAGCCCGCTCTCCTTCTACCGGATCTCCAGCCGCTTCTCCAACGCGCGGCGCAATCCGGTGACCCGCAAGGTGGTGCCGCACCACGGAGTCGACTACGCCGCCCCCACCGGTTCGCCGGTGATGGCCACCGCCCGGGGCAAGGTGATTCAGGTCGGCTGGATGGGTGCGCTGGGCAAGGCGGTTCGGGTACGCCACGGCGGCGGCTTCGAGACGATCTACGGCCACCTCTCCCGCTACGCCAAGGGGATGAAGCCGGGACGCAGCGTCGATCAGCGCGAGGTGATCGGCTACGTCGGCTCGACCGGACGTGCCACCGGTCCCCACGTGCACTACACCGTGAAACGCCACGGACGGCCGATCGATCCGTTGGCCTTCGAGAACCCCTCGGTCGATCCGTTGCCCGAGGACGCCTACCCGCTGCTGGTCCAGACCCGCCGTCGCTGGGAACCCTGGCTGGCCTACGAGGCCACGCCGTTGGCCGGCCTGTCCGCTCCGCTCTTCAACGTTCCCTTCGGCAGCGAAGAACGCTGAACAGGTCGACGCTCGCCTAGGGCGCGCTGACGCAGCGGAAGGTTTTCGAGGCGAGCACCCGGTCCTGGGGATCGCGCACCTCGACCCGCCACTCCCCTTCGGAACCAGGGCCGAGGATCTTGTTGGTCCAGGTCCGCCAGCTCGGGCTGCCGACGCGAAGACCGCCGAAGTTCAGCACCTCCTCCCCGTCGTGGAACCAGACGTGGCGGACGTAGTCTCCCTCCTCGCCGCCGCCGAGCACCCGGGTCCAGAACCAGACGCGGGTGTCGACCGGGAAGCTATCGCTCTCACCGACGAGGTTGCGGTCCTCTCCGACCCCCGTGCCGACCCCGAGCTGCTTGACGCTCATCCGAGCCGGGGCGTCCTGCGGCTGGGCCATGGCCGGAATCATGACCACCAACGCCAGTGTCAGCATCGAAGCGATCATCCGCTGGTGCATGTCATCTCCTCTCGCGGCGTCCACGCCGCGCGATCAGGCGAACAGGGCTGCGAGCAGTAATTGGTAGGCCGGCCACAGGATGTAGCCGAAGAACCGCCATGCGAGGAACAGTCCGAGCAGCGATCCCATCGGAGCCATCACGATCCAGTCGCGGAACCTGCGCGCCGCGGTGAACAGGCCGGCGAGAATCGCGGAGCCATCCATCGGCGGAAGCGGAATCAGGTTGAACATGAACAGGATCAGGTTCAGCGACATCAGAATCGACAGGAAGCGTCCGAGTGCCTCGACACCTCCGGCGTCTTCACCGGCGCGGACCACGTGATCGAAGGCAAGACTATTGGGGTACCAGAGCTCCGCCGCGAGTCCGATCTTGAGCCCGATGAAGCCAACGGTCATCAGCGCCAGGTTGGCCAGCGGCCCGGCCAGAGCCATCATCGCGGCCCGCTTCGGATAGCGCGCTTCCCAGTTGGGGTCGTAGGGCGCACTGGCCCAGCCGATCATCCAACGCCCATCGAGTAGGAAGAAACTGATCAAGGGAATCAGCACCGTTCCCAGCGGTTCCCGAGTCACGTGGGGGATCGGGTTGAGCGAGACCTGGCCGCCGAGGTAGGCGGTCGGATCCCCGCCGCGGTAGGCGGCGAAGGCGTGCCCCGCCTCGTGGCAGGTCAACGACAGCAGGAACACCACGTACCACAGCGGCAGCATCGTCAGGAGCTGGTTGTCCATCAATTCCCGCCCGCACCCTTCTGCAGCTCGGCGAGTTGCCGTGCCGCTCGCTGTCTCACCGTATCCGAAATTCCCGGCTGGTTCAGGAACGCCCTGAGCGCCACGGCGGCATCCGTCGGGCGGCCCTGGCCCAGGCGCACCTGTGCCTCGAGGTACCGCCCCAGAGGATAGCCGGAGTGGCGGGCGAGCAGCCGCTCCACTCCGGCGGCGGCGGCCTCGACCCGGCCGGAGACCAGGTCCAGCTTGGCCCGGTTGAACAGGGCGTCGGCGTGGTCCGGGTCGAGCTGCAGCGCTTGGCGGTAGTGCTGCGCCGCGGCGGCCGGATCCTCGAGCCTTTCGCAGACGATGCCCAGCCGGTTCCGAACGTCGGCGCCGGCCCCTTCGAGGGTGACCGCCTTCTCCAGTACCCGGCGAGCCTCGGCGAGCCGGCCCAGGTCGGCCAGGCTCGAGCCCAGGGCCGCGTGAACTCCCGCTCCGGCTTCCCCGTCGGCGATCGCCCGGCGATAGCTGGCCAGGGCGTCGTCACGACGGCCGGCTCCCCACTGGGCATTCCCCAGGCCGTAGCGGGCGTCCCCTGCTCCGGGGCGCACCGCCAACGCCGCCTCGAAGGCCCGGGCCGCCTCTTCATGATTTCCGGCCAGCAGCAGCGCGTTGCCCAGGTTGCGCTGCAGCTCGAAGGAACCGGGCGATCCCGCCGCCGCCCGGCGCAGGCGGTCCAGCGAATCGGCGTCCGCTCCCCGGCCCGCCAGGGCCAGCCCGCTGAGAGCCAGTGCCGAGGGGTTCCCCGGATCTTCGGTCAGCACCTGCTCGACCAGACCGGCGGCGACCTCGTGGCGCCCGGCGATCAACTGTTGCTGGGCTTCCTGCAGGGCGTTGTGCAGATGGACCCGCTCCTTGGGATCCGCGCCCAGCTCTCCCCCGGCGGCGGGAGTCGAGCCGGACAGGTATCCGAGCGCGGCCAGCCGGCGCCGCCGTTCCGGATCGGCCACCAGCTCTTCATCGGGATCCAACGGCTCGAAGCGGGCCGAGCGCTCCAGCAGGCGATCCCCCCAACTGCGGATCTCCACCGGACGGGCGTGGACCAGGTTGTGCCGCTCCCCCGGATCGATCTCGGTGTCGTAGAGCTCGGGCAGCGGCGCATCGATGTACTTGTGTTGCCCGCTGCGCAGGGCGCGCAGCGGCGCCCAGCCGTAGCTCAACTCGGGCAGCATCGACTCGGCGTACACCGGCTCTCGCTCCCCAGCGGGTGCGGCGGTCAGCGCCTCGGCGAAGCTGACCCCGTCGATCGCCTCGAGGGCGGGCACCCCCAGCAGCTCCAGGGCGGTCGGCGCGATATCCGCCAGCGAAACCGCCTCGTCGAGAACGCCGACGGGAACCGTACCCGGCGCGTGGATCAGCAGCGGCACCTTGATCGTCGCGTCGTAGACGAACAGGCCGTGGGTGTCTTCTCCATGCTCCCCGAGGCTCTCTCCGTGATCGGCGGTCACCACCGTCAGCGTGCGGC
This sequence comes from uncultured Acidobacteriota bacterium, assembly GCA_964496265.1. Taxonomy (GTDB): domain Bacteria; phylum Acidobacteriota; class Polarisedimenticolia; order Polarisedimenticolales; family Polarisedimenticolaceae; genus Mor1. Next base: position 5,482 of record CAZBZH010000203.1, read on the forward strand.
CGGCCCGCCCGTCGGCGGCAAGCCGGTCGAACAGGCGTCCGAGCTGAGAGTCCGTGTAGGCGATCTCACCCTGATAGGGATCGGCCGGGTGGTTGCCCGCGAACGGCTCGGGCGGTTCGTAGGCGGCGTGAGGATCGAAGTAGTGGACCCAGAGGAAGAACGGTTCCTGCAGCTCCGACAACAACTCCAGCGCCGCGTCGGTCACCGCCGCGGCATCCCGTTCGAGAATTTCCCGATGAACGACCGACGCTCCGCCGCTCCCGGCAGCCGATGCGCCGCGGGGTTCGTCGTAGGCGGCGAACCCCTGGGCGATCCCGAACTCCGCGGACAGCACGTAGGCGCCGACGGCGGCGGCGGTGGCGTAGCCTTGGCCGGCGAGATGTTCGGCCAGGGTCGTGGCGCTGCCGGGCAAGCGGAAGTCCACGTTGTCCCGCACCCCGTGAGACGGCGGATAGAGTCCGGTCATCAACGAGGCGTGGGCCGGCAGGGTCAGCGGGGCGACGGTGAACGCCCGGGCCCCGCGGGTCCCCTCGGAGGCGAGCCGGTCCAGCCGCGGAGTGCCGGCTCCCGCGAAGCCGTAGCAGCCGAGCCGGTCCGCCCGGGTGGTGTCCATGCTGATCAGGAGCAGGTTTCGGGGCTGCTCGCCGACCGGCGGCGAACCGCCGCCGCCGGAAGATCCGCCGGACCCTCCTTGGCCGCAGGCAAGGCCGAAGCAGGCCGCCAACAACAGCAGCATCCCCGCGATGCGAGGGGACATCGTGCGCTCTCCCAGGTTGCCGGGTGCTGGACCCCGAAAATCCGGCGTCGACGATAACAGATGGCGAAAGCAGCGCAAAGGTCCCGGCGGACCTATATTCCGCCTGGTGAGCTCTACACCACCGCAGAACCGCCCCCAGCAACTCGATCGTGCCGCCGGCATGATGGACTCCCCCGCCGATCTGGCGGACCGGCTGCCCTACGCCCCTGCCCCCTATCTCGAGGGCGCGCTGCAGAACCCGAAGATGCAGGAGGACCAGATCGGGTTGCTGCTGCGCAATCCGGGACTGACCGGGCCGCTGCTGGAGTCCCTGGCCCGCAACAGCCGCTGGACCCGCATCTACGAGGTCAAGAAACGCCTGGTCCGGCACCCGCGGACTCCGTTCCAGGCGGCGCGCAACCTGGTCCACCATCTGCTGTGGAAGGACCTGGCCGAGACCGCCGCCGATTCCCGCTTGCACCCGGCCATCCGCCGCCAGGCCGAATCGATGCTCAAGACCCGGCTGGACAGTCTGGCGCTGGGCGAGAAGATCACCCTCGCCCGCAAGGCCACCCCGACCCTCGTCGAGGTGCTGGTCGAGGTGCCGGAACGGCCGGTCCTCGAGGCGCTGCTGGGCAATCCGGCCCTCGACCCCGCCGCGGCCGAGAAACTGGCCGCCCGCCGGGGCACGCCCCCCGAGGTGCTGGGCCGCATGGCGACCCACCCCCGCTGGGCCCTGCTGCCCGCCATCCGAATGGCCGTGGCCCGCAACCCGCGCACCCCGGTCGCCGTGGCGCTCAAACTGGTCGAAAAGATGCCCCGGGCGGAGCTGGAACGACTTGTCATGCAGGAGGATGCACCCAAAATTGTGCTTGTGGGGGCGCAACGCCGCCTCTCGGATGCGGCCGGCGGAGCGGAGACGAGCTGATGCGCAACGATTCTGCCCGAACGAGCGCGATGCGAGACGGAGTGGCTCCGGGTCTGTCTATAATGGTCGCGGTTCTGACTCATGCCAACATTCGGTGAGGAACTCAAACGGGAGCGAGAGCTTCGGAAGATCACGCTGCGGGAAGTCTCCGAAGCGACCAAGATCAACCTGAGGTATCTCGAGGCTCTCGAGCGGAATGACTTCAGTCATCTCCCCGGAGGTGTGTTCAATAAGGGCTTCGTCCGGGCGGTCGCCCAGTTCATCGGGATCGACGCCGACTCGATGGTCGATGCCTACCTCCACGAGCAACTGGCCCAGGCCGACGTGGTCCCGGCGGAGAGCGAACCGGGCGTGATGCGCGGTGGCGCCGGCGGTGCCGTCAAGGCTCCGCCCAAACCCGCCGCGGCCGCCCCGGCCGAGTCCGCCGACTCCCCTGGCCGCTCCT
>CAZBZH010000204.1:0-7584 GCA_964496265.1 uncultured Acidobacteriota bacterium
GGATGAAACCCTGAGCCTCTGGGCGGCCGGTCTGGTCTTCGGGCTGAGCGGCGGTTTCTCGCCCGGTCCGACCATGACCCTGGTGATCGCCCAGACCCTGCGCTACGGCGTCGGAGAGGGGCTCAAGGTGGCGATTGCCCCCTTGCTCACCGATCTGCCGATCGTGCTCGTTTCCTGGCTCGTCGCCGGCTTCCTGACCCAGGACCGGCTCCTGGGCGCGGTCTCGGTGGTGGGGGCGATCGTCCTGCTCTACCTGGCGTTCGATCTGCTCAACGCGGAACCGCCCGACCTGTCCGACGAGCCGGGGGAGGCGCGTTCGGTTCTGCGCGGCATGCTGGCGAATTTCTTCAATCCCCACCCCTGGCTGTTCTGGTTGACCCTGGGCGCCAGCAGCCTGGCCCGGGGACAGGAACTCGGCGCCGTCGCCGTGGCCGGATTCCTCGTCGGGTTGTACGCGGGACTGGTTGGTGCGAAAATTCTGGTGGCGTTCGCTTCGGCGCGCGGGCGTTCCTGGGTGACCGGGTCCGCTTACCGATGGTTGATGAGAATTCTCGCGCTCGCGCTATGTGCCTATGCGGCCATCCTCGGACGCGAAGCCTTCCGCCTCTTGGCCTGACCCAGGTAGGCCTGACACCGATCGAGGGCCTGACCCCATAAGGGCCTCATACATTCAGGGGCTCCACCCGGTCAGAGCCCCCACCCGGATAGGGCGCCCCCCTGAAAAGGGCCCGCCGGATTAGGAGATACCGATGAAGTACTCGAAGCACCTCCGGATCGCCGCCCTGTTGCTGCTGGTGGTCGGCCTGGCCACGAGCGCCCAGGCGGGTTCCACCGAAGCCGCGCGCAAGTGGTTCGACAAGCTGGCGGCCAACATGGCCGAGGGCAAGGCATTCAAGTCCGACTTCAACATGAGCATGAACGGATCGGCCTACGGCCAGCAGGAGAACGGCAACGTCTCCGGCACGATGCTGTTCATGGATGAGACCCACATGCGGATGACGATGGAGGGCACGATGGCCATGCCGACCGGAGAAACCGACGTCAAGATGGCGATGGTCTCCGACGGTACCCACACCTACATCGACACCGAGATTCCGATGATGGGGCGCCAGGTGATCAAGATGCCGGTCAACTTCGAGAACCCGATGGGCGGCGGCGGCGGCATGGGGGGCAAGGACCCTCTGGTCGAGATCCGCGAGATGGCCGACAAGTTCGCCTTCGACGTGATCGAGGAAACCGACGAACAGGTGGTGCTCCGCGCTCCGGTCGACGGCCAGGACGGCATCCCCGCCGAGGCCAAGCACGTCACCCTGACCTTCGACAAGAAGACCGGCTTTCCCCGCCGCATGACCATGGGAGAACCCGCCATGGTCGACATGCAGTTCACCGGCTTTCAGGAGATGCCGAACCTCTCCGCCTCGGACTTCACCTTCACGCCTCCCGAGGGGGTTCAGGTGATGGACCTGTCCGCGATGATGGGCGGCTAGGCTGCGTCCGAAGCGGGGGTGATCGACCGACTCAATGGCGGCATCGGCCGCGGTGTGCGTTGGCTGACGCTGGCGATGGTCTCCATCGGCGCGTTCAACGCCCTGGCGCGCTGGGCCGGCCGCTATCTCGGCGTTCACCTCAGTTCGAACACCCTGATCGAGCTGCAGTGGTACCTGTTCAGCCTGGTCTTCCTGCTGGGAGCGGCCGATGCGCTGCGGCGCAACGACCACGTGCGTGTCGATGTGCTCTACGGCCGGATGGGCAAGCGCGCTCGTGGGCGGGTCGATCTGCTCGGCTCGGCGCTGTTGCTGATTCCGTTCTGCCTGCTCGGGATCTGGTCCTCCTGGCCCTTCGTCCGCAACTCGTGGGCGGTGTTGGAGGAGTCGCCGGATCCGGGGGGCCTCTGGCGCTATCCGCTGAAGGCGGTGGTGCCGGTCGCCTTCGTGCTGTTGCTGCTACAGGGGCTCTCGGAGCTGCGCCGCAGCTACCGGCGCATGCGCGGCCTGGAAGATGGAGCGAACGGTCCTGACTCCGGAGGGAACGGGCTCGAGCCCTCGGGCGACGAGGTGAGGGCGTGAGCGGTGAACTGCTCGCGCCGTTGATGTTCCTCGCCGCGCTGGCGTTGATCTTCGCCGGGTATCCGGTGGCGTTCTCCCTGGGCGGGACCGCCGTGCTGTTCGGCGCCCTCGGCGTGGCCTTCGGCCACTTCGAGTGGGGCCTGCTCTACGCCTTTCCAGAGCGGATCTTCGGCATCATGTCGAACTACGTGCTGCTCGCCGTGCCCTTCTTCGTCTTCATGGGCACCATGCTCGAACGGACCCGGCTGGCCGAAGATCTGTTGACCACCATCGGCAAGCTGTTCGGAGGCTTGCGCGGCGGCCTGGCCCTGGCGGTGGTGCTGGTCGGCGCGCTGCTCGCGGCGGCGACCGGAGTGGTCGGCGCTTCCGTCGTGGCCATGGGGATGATCTCGCTGCCGGTGATGCTGCGCTACGGCTACTCGGTGCCGCTGGCCACCGGCGTCATCGCGGCCTCGGGCACCCTGGGGCAGATCGTGCCGCCCAGCGTGGTGCTGGTGGTGTTGGCCGATCAGCTCGGCATCTCGGTCGGCGATCTGTTCGTCGGGTCGCTGCTGCCCGGACTGATGTTGGCCGGGATGTACGCCCTCTACGCCGTCGGCGTCGCCTGGGTCCGCCCCGGCGCCGCGCCGCCGATTCCACGGGAGGAGCGGCCGGCCGATCTGCGGGACCTGGGGCGCCAGGTGTTCGGCGTGCTGGTGCCTCCACTGCTGCTGATCCTGCTGGTGCTGGGCAGCATCTTCGCCGGGGTGGCGACGCCGACCGAGGCGGGCGCCCTCGGTGCCGTCGGGGCGATCCTGCTGGCGGCGGTCTCCAGGCGTTTGACCCTGAACACCTTGCGGGAGTCGGCGGACCGCACCACCCGGCTGACCTCGATGGTGGTGTTCCTGCTGATCGGCTCCACCGCCTTTACCCTGGTGTTTCGCGGCCTCAACGGGGACCTGTGGATCGAGGAACTGCTGACCGGCCTGCCCGGCGGGATCGTCGGCTTCCTGATCGTGGTCCACGTCGCCGTGTTCCTGCTCGGCTTCTTCATCGACTTCTTCGAGATCGCGTTCATCGTCGTTCCGCTGGTCTCCCCGGCGGCACAACTGCTGGGCATCGATCCGGTCTGGTTCGGGGTGATGATCGCGGTCAACCTGCAGACGTCATTCCTGACGCCCCCCTTCGGTTTCGCGCTGTTCTACCTGCGCGGAGTCTGTCCGCCGTCGGTGAGTACTCCCGCGATCTACCGCGGTGTCGTACCGTTCATCGTGATCCAGCTGATCGGTCTGACCCTGATCGTGGTCCGGCCCGAGATCGTCCGCTTCCTGCTCGACTAGTCTGCCCGACTGGCCCGCCCGACTGGGCCTGCTCGATGGGCCCGCTCGTGACGGCGTCGAGGACCACGTCTGCCGGCTGACGTCTAGACCGGAGTCTCCCGGTTGGACAGGCGCCAGGCGGTCGAGGCGCAGAGCTGCTCGAACTTGTCGGGAGTCAGCTGCAGCCTCCGGAAGACATCCGGGTTGACCTCGAAGTCCAGCCCCTCGGCGCCGACTCCGGCACCCACGGTCTTGGCCACGACGTTGGCCATCACGATGGCGTCGGCCAGCTGGCTGCCCTCCGCCTCGGGGTCGTGGTGGGTCGCCACCGCGGCGCAGACCTCCATCGGGAAGGACCAGCACTCGGTGATCACGGCGCTGACCTCGGCGTGATCGCAGCCGGTCAGCCGGCGTTCGACCTCGACGAAGGGCACGTCCCACTCGGCGGCCTTCTCCCAGATCTGCTCGTGGGAGACGTTCAGGTGGCGGCAGAGCGGCACCTTGCCGATGTCGTGAACCAGTGCCGCCATCGAGGCCGAGGGGTGCAGTTGGCTTTCGGGGAAGAGCGCGTTGTACTCCTTCACCGCTACCGTCGAGGCCAGGGAGTGGTTCCAGAGCTCCTGCTCGGTCAGCCCGTACATCTCGGTGTCCTTCAGCGTCTTGCGGGCGTGGGCCGCCACCGCGATCAACTGCACGGCATCGATGCCGATCCGCGCCACGGCGGTCTGCACCGTCGAGGGCGGGCGCCGGGCACCGTAGTAGCTCGACCCGGCAATCTGCATCACCTTGGCCACCATCGCCTGGTCCCGCTCGACGATGCCCGCGATCTCCCGGGAGTCGACATCGTCGTCGTCGAGAACTCCGAGCAGCTCCACCGCGGTCCTGGGCAGGGGTTCGATTTCCCGGGCCCGGCCGATGAGATCACTGGGGATCGGCATGTCAGGCTCCTCCGGCGACTCCGCTGCCGCAGCTTGCCTCGATCAGCACCTGCGGCACGCGGTAAAGGGCGATCGCTTTCTCGGCGGCGCCGATGGCCATGGCCTCGCGGGGCATGCCGTAGACGACGCTGCTTTCCTCATCCTGGGCGAAGGTGCGGGCGCCGGCCTGACGCATGGCCAGCAGACCCTCGGCGCCGTCCTTACCCATTCCGGTCAGGATCACACCTGCCGCGTCGGAGCCGGCAGCCTGGGCCACCGAGCGGAAGGTCACATCGACGCTGGGCCGGTGCAGATTGACCCGCGGCCCCTTGCGCACGCCCACCAGGTAGCGGGCACCGCTACGCAGCAGGTACAGGTGGCGGTCACCGGGTGCGATCAGCGCGGTGCCCTGGCTGAGGGTCTCGCCGTCGGTCGCTTCGCGGACGTTCATCGCGCTCAGGTCGTTGAGGCGTTGGGCCAGGGATTCGGTGAATCCCGGGGGCATGTGCTGCACGACCAGGGTTGCCGGGGCGTCGGGCGGCATCTTGGAGAACACGGTCTCGAGCGCCTGGGCCCCTCCCGTCGAGGCGCCGATGGCGATCAGCCGCTGGGTGGTCTTGAGCAGAGGAGACGGCCCGGCGGCCTCGGCCTCGATGGCCGACGGATCGATCTTCTTGGGCCGGGTACGGGCGGCGTGACGCACCGCCCGGATCAGGGTGGCCGCCGCCTCGGGCACCGAACGATCGGAGCCGGGCTTTTCATGTACCTCGACGGCCCCGAGGGCCAGCGCTCGCACCGCCGTTTCGCTGCCCTTGCGCGCCGCCGAACTGAGAATCACCACCGGGATCGGATGGTGGCTCATCAACTTCGACAGGAAGGTCAGTCCATCCATCCGCGGCATCTCGATATCGAGAATCACCACATCCGGCCGCAGCTCGAAGATCCGGTTGCGAGCGACGTAGGGGTCGCAGGCATCGCCGACCACCTCGATCCCCTCGACATCGCGGAACACCCGGCGAAGGGCGGTGCGCACGGTCGCGGAGTCGTCGACGATCAGCAGCTTGATCACGAATCGCCCCCGGCGTACCGCTCCGCCTCGGGTTCGGCGTGCATCGAGATGCGCACCGCGCCTTCGTCGAAGGTCAGATCGATCACCGCGGCCTGGTCGCCGGTCTCCTCTCCCTGGGAGTAGGGGGCGGGCGCGTCGAGGACGAACTCCTCGTTGTCCCCGGCGATCTCCGGCAGCGCGTTGCCGCAGAGCAGGTTCGCCATCTCGCCGATGACATCCTGAATCTGCTCGTCCTCGGGGGTATCGTCCCCCCCGGTCAGCCGGGCGATCTCTTCGGCGAGATCCTTCTCGGCCACGATCGCCAGCGTCCCGGAGAACGGGCCGTGGAAGGTCACCTGAGCGCTGACGGTTTCGCTACCCGGACTACGGTCCCCATCGGGTTCCGGAATCAGGAAGCAGAGCGACTCAAAAATCCTCGTCGCCGTGTTCCGTAGCTGCGAATTCCAGTTCATCTTCTGAGACTCCCGTTAAACGCACGATCAAGTTCTTCAGATCTTCAGGCTTGAACGGTTTGCGAACGAACTCGGCGCCGAGCTCACGCACCCGGTCGATGCGTGGCTGGCTGCCCTCGGTGGAGATCACGATCACTTTGAGTTCCTTGTGATCGTCGATCTCGCGCAATTGCTCGAGCATGCTCAGGCCGTCGAGCACCGGCATGTTGAGATCGACGAGGGCGACATCGATCCACTCGCTGCCGAGCAGGTCCAGGCCCTCCTGGCCGTTGGCGGCGGTGTGGACCTGGTTGATCGGGACGCCGCCCATCTTCAGGGACTTGACCACCATCGACCGCATGATCGCGCTATCGTCGACTACCAGTAGATTGAGGCTCATCGTTGCGCATCCTCTGATTTGAGCGGGTACTCTTTGCCCTTGCTCCGTAGCCGGACTTCTCCGGTCTGAAGGTCCAGGGTCATCGTCCTGGACTGGTTGCCTCCGACCTCCTGGGCCGAGATCAGCACGTTGTTCTTCCACAGCAGCTTGCGCAGCATCTGGAAGTTGCGCTTACCGATCTGGAAGTAGTCGCCGTCGGCCTTGGCGCGCAGGGCGGCGCCACCGGCGACTCGCAATTCCAGCCGGGGTTTCTCGGCGCCGAGGGCGTAGCAGGCCTTGAACAGTCGTGGGATGCCGGTGTTGACGAACATCGCGGCTCGCTCCTCGCCGTGATCGGCCTCTTCCCGGGCCTCGGGCAGCATCGCGTGCAGCATGCCTCCGACCCCGGCAACCGGATCGAAGATGGTGATGCCCAGGCAACTGCCCAGGGCATGGGTCACGATCTGCGAGTCGCGCTCCTTGCTCACAGCCATCTTGCCGATGCCGACCACGATCTGGTTGGCTGCCCGTGCCGGATTGGAAACCGCCATATCAGGCGACTCTCCGGTAAATCGTCGGGCGCACGAAGGCGAGGCCTTCGGCCGCCCGAATCGTCTCGGAATGACCGATCAACAGATAGCCTCCGGGGCGGAGCATGCGCCGGTAGCGCTCGACCAGCCAGCGCTGGACCTCCGCACTGAAGTAGATCATCACGTTGCGACAGAGGATCAGGTCGAACGGGCCGGACATGGGCCAGCGGCCCATCAGGTTTAGCCGCGCGAACGAGATCATCGAGCGGAGCTCCTCCTTGACCTGAACCCCGCCTTCGTCGCCGGCCTTGTCCAGGTAACGGCGCCGGAGGTCCTGATCGAGGTGGTCGAACTCCTTGTTCACGTAGGTTGCGTTGCGCGCGGTCTCGAGCACCTCGACCGAGATGTCCGTGGCCAGAATCCGCGCCTGGATCGGCCGATGCAGCCGGCAGAACTCCCGGAACATGATCGCCAGGGTGTAGGGCTCCTCGCCCGATGAACACCCGGCGCTCCAGACCTTGAGCGAGGCATCTCCCGCGGTGAGCTCGGGCAGGAGCGTGTCGGCCAGATAGGCCAGCTGATCGGGCTCGCGGAAGACGCCGGTCTTGTTGGTCGTCATCCGCTCGATCAGCTCACCGAGCATCTCGCCCGAGCTGTCCTGCCGCAACGCATCGATGTACTCGCTGAAGTCCTGCAGGGCCCGTTGCCGAAGCACCTGGCTCAGCCGCGACTTGACCAGGGATTCCTTCCCCGGCCGGAGGACGATGCCCGTGGCCTTCTGGAGTTCCAGGGCGATCGCCTGGAACTCCCGGTCGCTAGGCGTTGCGATGGTGCCGGCACTCAAAGCGTCAGAACCTCGTCAGGTTGTCCTGGTCGGCGTCGTCGTCGAAGGGG
>CAZBZH010000205.1:0-7584 GCA_964496265.1 uncultured Acidobacteriota bacterium
CGTCCGGCGACCGGGTCGGCGCGGCCCTCGCGGGCGCCGACGTCGACGGCAACGGCGTGGGCGACCTGTTCGCCTCGGCCCCCGGAGACGCCGGCGGCGCCGGTGCGGTCCACGTCTTCCTGAGGCAACCGGGCGACCGGGACGGGGACGGCTTTGCCGACCCCGACGATCTGTGTCCCTTCGTCGCTTCCGACGTCGATCCGGCGTTCGCCGGCGACGGCGATTCCGATCGGGACGGGCGGGGAGACGCTTGCGACAACTGCCCGGCCCAGGCCAACGCCGATCAACTCGACGGGGACGGGGACGGGATCGGAGATGCCTGCGATCCCCGGATCGACGGTGCACCGACGGCCGCCTGTGACGGCAGCTGGGATGTGCGCCAGGGATGGGCCGATAGCGACGGCGACGGCTTCGGCGACGCGTGCGATTGCGCGCCGCTGCTGGCCACCGCGTTCCCCGGCGCTCCCGAGACCTGTGACGGCGTCGATTCCAACTGCGACGGTTCGGTATTGATTGCCGAGGCGGACGCCGACCGGGACGGCTACGCGCTGTGTCAGAACGACTGCGACGACGACGACGGCACCCGCAACCCGGGCGCTTCCGAGGTGTGCAACGGACTCGACGACGACTGCGACAGCCAGCTTCCTGCCGACGAACTCGACGTGGACGGCGACCTGGTTGCGGTCTGCGCCGGGGACTGCGACGACGAGGACCCGCTGGTGTTCCCCGGCGCCGTCGAACGTTGCCGCAACGGTGCCGACGACAACTGCAACGGCCGCACCGACGGGCAGGAGGCCTTCTGTGCCGCCGATGTCTGCATGACCGTGGCCCTGGCCGGTGTCGGCCTCGATCCCGCCATCGACTTCGAGCCGGCTGTTGCCTGTCCCACGGGCAGCACCCTGGCGCGGCCGGTCGACGCGATCTGGGGAGACCTGGCGGGCGTCGCCTCCACCGGTTCCCGGATCGATCTGGGAACCGCTACGGCGATTCAGTGTGCGGGGAACGCCGCTGCGATCCAGTTCGATTCGCTGCGGCCCGATCCCGGGCAGGTGGACTACATCCTGGTTCGTGAGAGCGGAGCGGCGGACTACGGACTCGCTTCCGACGGTCTGCCGCGGGTGGACGGCGGCGACGTCTGTCCCTGATCGATCGGGGCCCGGCGGCGCGGGTGGGTACGCGCCGCCGGGTCCCGTTCGTGATCAGAAGCGGACCCGACGGGGATCGTGCACCCGCATGACCTCGTCGTCGCTGCGGTCGATGATCGAGACCAGCAGGGTCTCGCCGTCGGCGGAAAGGGACAGGGTGCGGGACAGATAGGGCACGGTCTTCTCGGTCTCGAACACGGTCTCGATCTGTCCGTCGGCGAAGGCGAAGTAGCCGACGCTCCTGGGGCGGCGCTGCACGAAGTAGATCCCCTCATCGGTGGCGGTCCAGCCGCCCCAGTCACCCAGCTCGAGCTCCAGCGGCAGTCGTTCGGCATCGCCGCCGCCGCTGGGCATGCGCCAGATGCCGGGCTCGTCCAGCTTGACGAAGAACAGCTGCCGGCCGTCGGGGGATTCCTGAGCGAGGAAGCCGCCGTCCCGGGTCAGCATTTCCGCCCTGCCGCCGCCGGCTGGCCGGCGCCAGATCTGCCAGCTTCCGCTGCGGTTCGAGGCGAAGTAGAGCCGGCGGCCGTCCCGGGAGAAGGTGGCGTTGCGGTCCTCGGCAGGGTGATCGGTCAGACGAACCGGCCGCCTGCCCTCCCGGGGTACCTCCCAGAGGTCCGAATGCCCGTAGACCGCGGCGTCGTAGACGATCCGGCGGCCGTCGGGAGACCAGACCGGGGAGGCGGGGAGCGGGCCGGCGAGATCGGTGTGCCGCCGGGCGCCTCCGCCGTCCGGGGCCGAGGACCAGAGCTCCATCGTGCCGGAGCGGTCGGAGATGAACGCGATCGATTCGCCGTCGGGGGACCACGCCGCTTCCCGTTCGGAGCGGGTCGAGGGTACCCGCCGGGTGGGCGCCGCCGCGGTCCCGGAAACCGGGTAGGCCCAGACGTCGACCTCGTCGCGGAAGGTGCGGTAGGTCAGGAGCCCGCCGTTGCGGGCGAGGCTCGGCTGGGTCACCCAGTCATCCTCGATCGGCAGCCGTTCCGGCTCGCCGCCGGCGAGGGGCACGCGCCACAGCAGAAACCTGCCGCTGCGATTGGAGGAGAGGACCACGGACTTGCCGTCGGCGGTCCAGTCCAGTCCGCGGAGCTGCCCCCAGGCATCGTCGGTCAGCGCCCGGGGTTCACCGCCGGATACCGGGATGACCATCAGATCGTGGCGGTGGCGGTTGAGGTGACGCTCGAAGGCGATCCAGCGGCCGTCGGGCGAGAAGGCGGGGTCGTCATCGCCCCGGGAGTCGGCCGGGGGTGTGGTCAAGCGGGTGACTTCGCCGCTCTCCAGGTGCAGCAGCCGCAGACCTCGGGGCTCGTCGGGCGCGTCGGCACCGGTCAGGCAGAGGGTCGAACCGTCGGGGGACCAGGTCAGCGAGCGCATGCCGCGCACGCAATCGGCCAGCCGCTCGGCTTCACCACCGAGGATCGCCCGCCGATAGATACCGCAGCGATCGGCGGCCGGATCGAAGCGGACGAAGGCAACCGACTTGCCGTCGGGGGACCAGGCAGGCAAGCGTTCGGTCGCCGGGTCGTCGGTCAGCCGAACCGGAGCATCCCCCTGGACCGGATGAACCCAGATGTCCCAGTTGTCCTGGGCCGGCCCTTGCCAGGCGAAGGCCAGGGTGCTGCCGTCGGGGGAGAGGTAGGGCTCGAACTGGGTGCCGACCAGCGTCGACTCGGGATGAACCGGGAGGGGAGCGGTGGCGATCTCCCGGGGCAGGAGCCACCAGGTCGCGAAGGCGACGGCGAACAACGCCGCTCCCGCCAGGGCGTAGGCGGCGAGCGGAAAGCGGCGCGCCTCTCGATCGACCAGGGCGCCGGCGTCGTGGGACTCCGGGGGTGCCCCCGTGTTCGGCGCCTCCGATCCTTCCATGGGAACCGCGTGCCGCGGACCCGCCGGCTCCGGCCAGGCCACCTCGGCGACCAGGCGATAACCGGACTTGCTGATCGTCTCGATGTAGCGCGGGGCCTGCCGGTCGTCTCCCAGGGCACGCCGCAGCCGGGAGATCGCCTGGGACAGGGTGTTCTCGCTGACGAAGACCCCCTGCCACACCCGCTCCAGCAGCTGGTCCCGGGAAAACACCTCGCCGGGGCGGCCGGCCAGCTCGATCAGCACGTCGATCAGCCGCGGATCCAGCTTGCGCTCCTCTCCGCCGGGACCGACCAGGCGGTTGCGCCGGGGCTCCACCCTCCAATCCCCCAGTCCGAAACCCTGCTCCCGCAGGGTCGCGGCGGGGCGGTCGGGCACCGCCCGCAATCCCGGTTCCGGTCGGTTGTGTCCGCTGCGACTCGAGTTGCTCATGGCGATCCCCCCTGGGCGGGTTCGACCCGCCCCCTCCGAGCACACACACCTCACCGGTGCGAGCGACCGGTCTCGTCAGGGCTAACGGGAGCGGAAGCCCGGGGGTTTCGACGGCCCCGGCTCCGCCGCGGGGGCTACGCAGCACCGGCACCGGGCGGCCGCGGGGCACCTGGGCCGGCTTCGGCTCGACATCTGCGAGGGCGTCGCTATCCTTCCCTTAGCCGGCCCCGGAGAGCGGGCGGCAGGAGCCGACTGGACATGAAGCGCCCCCACGTCTACCTCAACATGGCGATGACCGCCGACGGGAAGATCACCTCGGCGGCCCGGGAATACCCGAAGTTCACCTCCGCCTTCGACAAGAAGAACATGGACCGGCTGCGCGCCCGGGCGGATGCGGTGCTGATCGGCGCCGGGACCCTGCGGGCGGACGATCCGCCGCTCCACGTGCGGGACGCCGAGATGCAGGCCTACCGCGAGTCTCTGGGCAAAGAGCGCGAGCTGATACACGTGCTGGTCAGCGGCAGTCTGTCGGTGGACCCCGCCTCGGGGTTCTTCAATCCTGAACGGGCGGACAGCCTGATCGTCGCCACCGTCGACGAGGCGCCGGCCCAACGGGTCGCCGCGCTCGAGGGAAAGGCGGAGGTCTGGAAGGTCGGGTCCGGCCGGGTCGATATGGCGGCGTTGCTCCAACGGCTCCACGAGCGAGGGGTCGAGCAGCTGTTGGCCGAGGGTGGTGGGGAGCTCAACTGGGCCCTGGCCGAGGCGGATCTGCTCGATGAGCTGTTCATCACCGTGGCCCCTTCGCTGTTGGGCGGCCGGGAGGCTCCGACCCTGCTGGAAGGCCCCGGGTTCGCCATGGTCGATCAGACCCGTCTTGAGCTCGCCGATCTGACCCGGGAAGGGGACGAGATCTACCTGCGATACCGGGTTTTGCGCTAGTTCACGCGACTTTTCGGCCTTCCCGGCGGCTTTGGCCGCCGACGTGCGCCGGGCCGGGCCATTCGCTATATTCACCCGGTCCCGCGCGGGCCCCCCCACGGTCCCCGCGCCCCCCGGAAATCCAGGAAATTCGAGGCTCGAGCCCGTGGTGCGAGAAAAGCGCTTCGCGTCCATCGACGGCGGAGAACTCTACCGGAAGCTGGCGATGGGAGATCCCATCGTCGTGCTCGATGTGCGGACCGAACCGGAGTTCGTCAACGCCCACATCCCCGGGGCCCATCTGATCCCGCTCCACGAGTTGGAGCAGCGCATCCCCGAGGTGCCCAACAGCGGCATCCCGGTGGCGGTGATCTGCGAGCACGGCATCCGCAGCGTCTCCGCCTGTCAGCTGCTGGCCGAGCATGGCTTCGCGACCCTGTTCAACGTCAACGGTGGGCTCTCGATCTGGCCGGGACCGCTCTCCGCCGGACCGCCGTCGGCGGAGGTCGGACCCCATCGCCACGGCATCGCCCCCTCCAGTTTCCTGATCGACAACTTCGACCTGTTGCCGCGCGGCGGCACCGCCCTGGACATCGCCATGGGCGAGGGGCGCAACGCGATCTACCTGGCAACCCGTGGCTTTGATGTCGATGGGGTGGATGTCGATCCTCAGGCGGTGGCCACCGCCCGGACCGCCGCGCGCCGTCTCGGTTCGCCGATTCGCGCGGTGGTCGGCAACGTCGAGGACGGCACCTACATCCTGCCGATCGATGCCTACGACGTGATCCTGGTGTTCAACTTCCTCTACCGGCCGCTGTTCAACGACATCCGCGACGGGGTGCGCCCCGGCGGTGTGGTGGTCTACCAGACCTTCACCAGCGAACAGGCCCGGCTGGGCCGGCCGAAGCGCCCCGAGTACCTGCTGGAACCGGGCGAGTTGAAGAAGCTGTTCGCCGACTGGGAGATCCTGCGCTACCGGGAGCTGGTCGGCCCCTCCCGCCGCGGCGGTCCCGACCGCGCCGTCGCCGGCATCGTCGCCCGCAAGCCCTAGCCGCTGCACCGGTCGCCTCGCCCCTCTCCGTTTACAATGAGCCGGGGCAATCACTCATCAGAGGTGACCATGACCGAAACCACCGGCCTGCCGTCTCGCGACGACGCGCTATCGCTGCTGCGCGAGTACACCGAGAAACCGGGGCTGCTCAAGCACGCCTACGCCGTCGAGGCGGCCATGCGCGCCTACGCGCCGCGCTACGGCGGGGATGCGGAAGCCTGGGGCCTCGTCGGCCTGCTACACGACTTCGACTACGAGCGCTGGCCGTCGCTGGAGGATCACCCCTACCGCGGTTCGGAGATCCTCGAACAGAAGGGCTACCCCGAGTGGTTCCGCCGGGCGATCCTGTCTCACGCTCCCTACACCGGGGTGACCCGGGACAGCGACCTGGAGAAGGCGCTCTTTGCCTGCGACGAGTTGTGCGGATTCCTCACCGCCTGCGCTTTGGTCACCCCGGGCAAGTCCCTGGCCGAGGTCAAGGTCAAGTCGGTGAAGAAGAAGATGAAGGCCAAGGCCTTCGCCGCGAGCGTCAATCGGGACGACATCCGCGAAGGGGCGGCAGACCTGGACCTGGAACTCGACGCGCACATCGAGTTTTGCCTGGAGGCGTTGCGGGGAATCGCGGCGGAGCTGGAACTCTAGGCCCGTCCCGGCAGCGGACGGGGCCGGCAGGGGACGGGCGCAGCCCGGTATGGCAGGCTCCACTCCCTTCGGGAGCAGGGGCATGCCCGCGGCGGTCGCTCCGGCCTAGAGGCCGGCGTCGCGCATGCGGTCCAACCGGCGGCTCATGTCCTTGTAGACCCGCTTGGTCGGCCGGCGAGGCGCGCCGAAACGGGCGTAGGGGGACTGAGGGGCGGTCTTGCGGCGGGTAACGGCCCAGTAGGCCGCGGCGGCGCCGACGCCGATTCCGGTCAGGAGTCCGAACAGCAGGGCTCTGGATTTGGATGCGTCTGACATAACCCTCCAATTATAGGCCCCCGGCGCCCGAAAGACGAGGGGGCTGTTTTTGCGCGAAAATCTCGGCCTCCCTGAACCCGGGGGGGTATCCTGCGACCAGATACGGGATCGGCCGGGGCGTTGTGCCTCGCCGTGTGTTCCATCAAGGGAGTTGACGATGCGCTCACGCTGGGCCCTGGCCCTGGTCTTCGTTCTGTTCGCCGGCGGAGTCGCCTTCGCCGAGGGCGAGCGGGCGTTCCGTTTCAATCTGGTCTACAGCATGCCCACCTCGGATTTCGATCCCGGTGGCGGGGAGACCACCGAACTCGACGAAAACCTGGGCCTCGAAGCGGGGCTCGAGTTCATGGTCACCGAGCGGATCGGCATCGAGCCGGCCATCGGCCTGCTGGAGTCGGAACTGATCTTCATGGAACCGGGGCAGCCGGACATGGACGACGGGGACGTTGAGGGTGTGCGTATCCTCGGCGCGGTCAACATTCACTTCGGCAACGACAGGGTCGACCTGTTCGCCGGGCCGGTGCTGGGCTACATGCTGTGGGACGACATCCAACCGGTGGGCATGTCCCCGGGAGTTCCGGTGGATGACGAGTTCATCTTCGGCGCAGGCTTCGGCCTGAACGTGCCCGCCGGGGAATCCAGCTGGTCGTTCAACGCCCAGTTGCGTTACCTGGAGATGGAGTTGTCGCCGGAAGCCAACTCCAACGTGCTGGGGATCGACCCGGTGGAGTTGCTGATCGGAGCCTCGGTGCGTTTCTAGCCCGGGCTGTCCGGGCTAGCGCCCTCCGCTCGGTTCGAAGTCACCCAGCCGTTTCCGCTGCCGGCCCTCGCCGTCGAAGTTCTCCGGAGACAGCCAGGCTTCGAACACCCGGCGCCGCTCCGGCCACTCCCGGTCGAGCAGCGCGTACCAGGCGGTGTCCCGGTTGCGGCCGCGGTAGACCACGGCCTGGCGGAACGTGCCCTCGTACCGGAAGCCGAAGCGTTCGGCGGCCCGCCGTGAACCGGCGTTGAGGTCGTCGCACTTCCACTCGTAGCGCCGGTAGCCCAGGTCGTCGAAGGCGTGGCGCATCATCAGGTACATCGCCTCGGTGGCCGCCGGCGTACGGCGCATCGCCGGAGCGTAGTGAATGTGGCCGACCTCGATCGAGCCGTGCTGGGGCGCGATGCGCAGGTAGGCCGCGAGCCCCACGGGCCGGCCGTCAACGACGATGGCGTAAAACA
>CAZBZH010000206.1:0-7582 GCA_964496265.1 uncultured Acidobacteriota bacterium
TAAAGGCGGCTCCTGCCGCTACATCTGTACGCTGTGGGACTCGGGGAACTGGGCGGGGATCGCCCCGGGATCCTCGGCGAGCATCTGGCGCAGATCGATCTCGATGCCCCGGGACATGGTCGAGATCGGCACATCGTTGGCCGTGCCCTCGAAGGGGTTCTCCCCGACCCGGCCGATGCGCTCCATGGTCAGGAAGACCCAGGAGATCATCGCCAGGAAGGGCACGGCGCCCCAGATAAACCAGGGCGCCACCTGGGGCGCGGTCTCGGATAGCTCCCGCCCGATACGGGAAAATTCCGGCACGGCGGCGAAGGGTAGCGCCACCACGAACATGCGCACGAACTGGAAGCTCAGCGTCGCGTACTGACGGGGGTACGGGAAGTTCTTGATCCGCTCCGAGGCGCCCTGCAGATCGAACATCTGCTTGAGCAGGTCCTCGAGGCGCAGGAACGCGAACTTCCAGACGATGCCCCGGGCGGCAAGCCGCGCCAGGTGCCGGGACTGCATGTTCAGGATGCCCGCCGCCCGGTTGGTCCGGGCCAGCACCTCTTCGCACTCCCCTGCCGGCAGCAACCCCGCCAGGTCCTCTTCCAGACTCGTCAACCGCTCGGGGATGTGCACCTTGTCGCTCCACTCCCGATTGGTGCGGTGGCTCTGGAACCCTTCCCAGGAGCGCGGCTGGCGCATGGCGTGGCGCAGCGCGGTGAGCCAGGCCACGTGCCGGTGAATCAGGATCTGCCGATGCTCACGTAGCTCCTCCTCGGACACCGGGCTCTCGGCGTTGCGCCCGTCGACCATGTCCAGGGTCTGCATACCCCAGGTGCGGGACACGTTGACGATGCCGCCCCAGATCTTGCGGGCCTCCCAGATGCGTCCGTAGGCCGCGTTGTTCTGAAAGCCGACGATGAACGCCACCGCCGTGCCCAGCACCGCCACCGGAGCCCAGGGGACATGGAGGAAGCGCAGGTCGAGGAGCTCGTAGAGCGCCGTGACGCCACCCAGGTAGAGCAGCAGAAAGGCCGTCTCCCAGCGGGTCCAGAGCAGAATGTCCTTGGGTGAGTAGCGAACCTTGGTCAGCATCGAGGCCCCCTGAGGCCTCGCCGCCGGCGGGCCTAGCCGTCTTCTCCCAGCGCCTTCTTCACGCCGCTCAATACCTCGTCGAGGTCGAAGGGCTTGGCCAGGAAGGCGCTCTCCTGAGAGTCGTAGTATCCCAGGTTTTCGTCGGACTGGATCAACCCCGAGGCGAACAGGGTGCGGTCCGCGAGCTGGTCGTCCAGCTGGCGGATCTGGCGATGCAGCATGATGCCGTTCATGTCGGGCAGATTGAAGTCGAGAATCGCGGCGTCGTAGATCTGGTCGCGGATCAGGGCCAGCGCCCCGGTGGCGTCGAGGGCGCCGTCGACCGCATACCCCTCGCCTCCGAGAAAGTCGCGCAGCAACTCGATGATGTTGGCCTCGTCATCGACGACCAGGATGCGTTTCTCGCTCATACTCGGACCGTCCCGCGCCCCGTCAGACCCGAACCGTCGGATCGTAGAGCCGCATGTACTCCTCGGAGGCATATCGGTCGGTCATGCCCGCGATGTAGTCCGCGATGGCACGTTCCACTCCTTCACGCTCGATCCGGCCGCGGGGCTCGTCGGGGAGCAGCCGCGGGTTGTGCCGGTAGCGCTCGAACAGGGCGTACAGGATACGGCTGGCCTTGTCCTTCATCCGCTCGATCCGGTGGTTGCGGTAGAGGTGCTCCCGCAGGAATTCCTTGAGCAGGCGGTTGGCGCTGCCGATCTCCGGCGAGAGCCCCACCAGGTCCCTGCCGGCCGCCCGCACGTCGTCGACGTCGACCACGCCGGCGGCGGCGATGTTGCGCGCGCTCGTGCCGATCAGGTCGCTGACCAGGGTGTCGATCAGGCCGCGCAGGGCCTCCCGGGTCGCCTGGCGCTGGGTCAGATCGGGACGCTCCCGGCGCACCCGGGCCAGCGGCTCACCGAAGAGCGCGACCTCGGACGCCAGGGCCTCCACGTCGAGCAGGCGGGACTCGAGACCGTCGTCGATGTCATGGTGGTTGTAGGCGATCTCGTCGACCAGGTCGATCAACTGGCTTTCCAGCGGCGGCCGCCGATCCGGCTCGTACTCCTCGAACTCCGGCGCGGCGGAGACGTCGATCGGCCCCGAGTGCTTGGCGATACCCTCCCGCACCTCCCAGGTCAGGTTCAGTCCGGGGAAATCGGCGTAGGGCCGTTCGATGTGTTCGACGATGCGCAGGGTCTGGCGGTTGTGGTCGAAGCCCCCGTGGTGGGCCATCACGTCGTCGAGCACCTCTTCGCCCAGGTGCCCGAAGGGGGTGTGCCCCAGATCATGGGAGAGCGACAGGCTCTCGACCAGATCCTCGTTGAGCCGCAGCGCCCGGGCCACCGTCCGGCCGATCTGGCTGACCTCGATGCTGTGGGTCAGGCGGGTGCGAAAGTGGTCGCCCTCGTGATTGACGAAGACCTGGGTCTTGTACTCCAGGCGGCGGAAGGCCCGGCAGTGAATGATCCGGTCCCGGTCGCGCTGGAAGGGGCTGCGATAGGTGTGCTCCCCTTCCGGCCAGCGCCGTCCGCGGCTGGCCGCGGAGGTCTGGGCATAGCCGGCGAGGGACGCCTCCTGGGGAAGGTCCGGAACCTGGTCGAAACTGGGACGCTCGGCCATGGGCCAGAGGATAGCAGGCTAGACCGAGAAGCTACTTCCGCAACCGCAGGTGCCGGTGGCCTTGGGGTTTTCGATCTTGAACCCGGAGCCGTTGAGGCCGTCGACGTAGTCGATGCTGACGTCGCCGAGATACATGCCGGACATGGGGTCCACGTAGACCGGCAATCCGTCGAAATCGAGGATCTGATCGTTGTCCCGCTGCTCGTTCTCCCAGGTGAGGCCGTACTGGAAACCGGAGCAGCCGCCCCCCTGAACCGCGACACGCAGGCCGTAGCCGTTCTTGTCCTCGGCGGCCAGCAATTGCTTGACCTTCTCGATGGCTCGCTCAGAGATCTGCAGCATGATGTATTCCTCGCTCGAATCCCGCCCGAATCCCGCTGGGGGCGGGGGCTTTCGCCTCTTCATCGCGTCCCATGAATTTATGACAGAGACCGGATGGTGTCAACTGGCGTCCTTGACCGGCAGTTTCAAAAACTCCCGCATATGTTCGAGAAGTGCCGCGACATGCTCCGGATTCGCTCCGGTGTAGCGGTTCTCGTTGATCAGGATGACCTGGGCCTTGAGCCACTCATCCCAGCATTCGGCGCAGACATTCTCGAGAACCTGCTCCCCGAGCTCCCCCGGCACCGGCGCCGAGGCCAAACCGGTCTGGATTTTCATGCAGCGCAAACAGGATACGGGCTTCAACTGGCACCTCCGACTCGTAGACAACAAATTAGCATTCCCGGCCATTCCGGGCCCGGGTGCCCCTACCGAGGAACCGATGCTGACCACGCACCAGATCAAGGCCAGAAACGTCGCGCTGATCGAGATCGCCGAGGAACTCGAGATCGACGTCAACAACGCCGAGGCGTTCCGTAACGCCGTGCTGAGCGAACTCGACCGGGCGGTGGCCGCCACCCGGGCCGAGACCCCGACGGTGGACGTGGTCCTCGACGTCGGCCGCATCCAGTTCTTCGACTCCGCCGGCCTCGGCGCGCTGCTGGCCCTGAAGAAGACGATCAAGGGGCGTGACGGCGAACTGGTGCTGAGCGGCCTGGGACGGGCGGTGGAGCAGATGTTCACCATGGTCGGGTTCGACGTGATCTTCCACACGTTCGCCGCCCCCGACGAGGCGGTCCGCCACCTGAGCAAGAGCCCGGCGAGCTAGCGTCTCGGCCGCGCCCTACTTCCCGGCGGTCAGCCAGCGGGAGAGGGTGCGCACCCCCACGCCGGTTCCACCCGACGGTCCGTCGGCGGTCGCGCTCTCGGCGAACGCCGGGCCGGCGATATCCAGGTGCAGCCAGGGCGTGCCCCGGTCGATGAACTCGCCGAGGAACAGCGCCGCGGTGATCGCGCCCCCCCAGCGTTCGCCGACGTTGACCAGATCCGCCGGTCCGTGCTGCAGCATGGACAGGTACTCGTCGTACATCGGCATCCGCCACAGCTTCTCGCCCGAGACCCGGCCGGCGTCGAGCACCTCGTCGGCCAGCCCGTCGTGGCGCGAGAACACACCCACCGCCGTCGGCCCCAGGGCCACGACGATCGCGCCGGTCAACGTCGCCACGTCGACGACCGCGTCGGGCGAGAGGGTGCGCTCGGCGTGGCAGAGCAGGTCGCACAGCACCAGCCGGCCCTCGGCATCGGTGTTGCCGACCTCGACGGTCTTGCCCTTGAGCGTGTCGAGGATGTCGCCGGGCTTGTAGGCGTTGCCGCCGGTCATGTTCTCCACCAGACCGAGGAACGCGTGCACCTCGACGTCGCAGCCGAGGGCGCCCAGGGTCCCCATGGTCGCCAGCACCGCGGCGGCGCCGCCCATGTCACCCTTCATGTAGCGCATGCTGGGACTGGGCTTGAGGTTCAACCCGCCGCTGTCGAAGGTGACCCCCTTGCCGATCAGCACGATGCGGCGCTTCGCCTTGCGCTTCGGCTTGTAGGTCAGATGCACCACCCGCGGATCGATGTCCGAACCCCGGGAGACCGCAAGCAGCGCGTGCATGCCGATCTTTTCGATCTGCGGCCTGGTCATCACCTTGATGCCGAGCCCCGACTCCTTGGCCACCTGTTTGGCGATGTTGGCGAAGGCCGGCGGGTTGAGCCGGGACGGCGCCTCGTTGACCAGGTCCCGCGCCAGGCAGACCGCCTCCCCGACGGTCGTGCCGGCCGCCAGCGCCTTGCGCAGCGATGCGGGTGCGCCGCTGGTGCACAGGTGCACCCCGGTCAGCTGCACGCCGCGTCGATCCGGATCGGTCAGGTGACGCTCGAAGCGGTAGCCGCCGGCCAGAGCGCCCTCGGTAGCCGCCTGCACCTCGCTCGCCAGGGCGGATGCATCGACCTCGGGGAGTTGGATGGCCAACCGGGTGGCGGAGAAGTCCGCGGCGAGCCGCGCCGCCCGGGCGACACCCCGGGACAGGGCGTTTGCCACCCCTTCGCCGTTGAGCTTGCCCAGGCCGAGCACCATCACGTGATCCGCCGCGGCCTTGCCGCCGCTCCAGAGGACCCGGTCACCGACCTGCCCCTTGAAGCGTTCGGCCTTGAGCCGGGCGCTCAACTCACGGCGTAACGCCGCGTCGGCCACACCCCGGGGAGCGCGATCCCCCTCGAAGGCAAAACAGATCGCGACATCGGCCTTCTGCTTGTCCAGACCCTGCCGGCTCAACTGCACTCGCATGCGATGGAACTCCCCTTGAGGCGTGCTTTGATTCAGGACCATACCGGAACCGACCGAAACCGGTCAATATGCCCGGCGAATCAGCCCTCGAGAGCGGTCAGCAGCTCGCCGATCTGCCGATGCAGCGCGTCGATGCCCTCGGCGTTATCGACCACATGATCGGCCATCTCGAAGGTCCTGCGCAGTTGCTGGGCCCTGGGATCGGTGGCGTTCTCCTGGCGCTCACGGGCCTGAAACTCCTCCAGGCTCCGCGGGTCGCCGGGCCGGGCGCGGACCACGCTGCGCTCGAAGCGGATCCGCTCAGGCGCCGAGACGGCGATCAGGATGAAGCGCGGGAGCCGGCGCAGCACCTCGACCTCGCCGGGATTCCGAATCGAATCGACCACCTCCTGCCCGGTCAGGCGGGGCAGGATCATCTCGGCCAGGACGCCGGGTCCGCCGCTGGCGCGCAACTCGTTGCCGATGCGGATGAGGTGCTCGCGTTCGGCGGACAGACCTTGCCTGCGCGCCTCTTCGCGAATGATGTCGGAGAGTGAGTGAAGGCGGTAGCCCCGGCCGGCGAGGAAGGACGCGATCTCCCCCTTCCCTGCGGCGTTGGGCCCCGTCAGACCGAGGACCAAGAGATCGTCTTCCGGCCTAGCTGTCGCCGCCGCTGGAGCCACCGGAGCTGGAGCCACCGGAACTTTCACCGCCGCTGGTTCCGCCACCGGTGCTGCCGCCACCCGCGTCACCCGAGCTGGCCGGAGGCTCGCCCGGAGTCGCGCTTCCGTTGTAGCGCAGGTTGGTAATCGGGTTGTTGACGGCGTTGCGCGGATCGTTGGACGAGGCGGTTTGCACCACGTTGCCCTTACCGCGGCGCGCGGCACCGAGCAGATCGGACTTGCCCACCGCGCCGGCGGTCGCGCCCATGCGGCGCACCGAACGGTTGGGGTTGTTGGCTTCCTTGTACTGTACGGCGTTGCCCCGCAGGTCGGTGCCGACCGCGCTCAGGCCGGACTGGCCCAGCATCGAGTTCCACTGACGCTGACGGTCGGCCGGACTGGCGCCCCGACGGGAGGAGGACGCGCCGCCGCTGACCGGAGCCGCCCCACCGCCGCTGGATCCGAGGCTGAAGCTCGAGCCGCCGGCCGCCCGGCGCACCACCGGCGCCTCGGTCTGGTAGCTGGGGCTCAGATAGACGTTGGAACCCGCGCGCTCGATCCGCTCGACCCGGGACCGGGGGAAGGCAATGAACCCGTTGGACCCGAGGTCCACCTGGATCACGTCCTTTTCCTCGTCCACGGTGTGGTCCTTGATGGCCATCGTGGTGCCGTTGGTGAAGTAGATGATCTCCTCGGCAAAGGCCGCCGGAGAGACCAACAGGCCGAGCACCACAAAACCGCGGATCAACGCATGAATACGCATGGGTTCCTCATCCTCCGATCGAACGGTCCCCAAAGTGTACGCCGAAGCCCCAGGGCGGGCAACTCGTTATGTTTGAATGACTTTGCCTCTCCGTCCGCAGCCCGCCGCGGGGTCCCGGAGCGCTTCGCCGCCCCCTCAGCGCCGGTTGCGGCCCCGGCCGAACGGCCGGTAAAATGGCCGCATCATGAAGAAAACAATCCTTTTCACCCTGATCGTGGTCCTGGCCGCCTGCGCGGCGTCGGCCAATCCCAAGCCCCCGGAGCACCCGGCCGAGCTCGACGTCAAGGTCGACGGCAAGGCCACCCCCGGCGGCACCGTCGCCCTGAAGCTCTCGCTGGCGCCCAAACCCGGGATCAAGATCAACAAGTACCCCAAGATCAAATTCACCATCCCGGCCCAGGACGGCGTGCCCTTCGAGGCGGTCGCCCAGCTGGGGAACGACCAGCCGCCGAACCCCGACGCGATGGACGAGAACTACTTCAAGAAGATCTCGCCCCTGGGTCTCGAGGTTGCCCTCGATCCCGAGGTGGCTCCCGGTCAGCACGAGATGACCGCCAAGATCAAGTACTTCTACTGCGTCGTCGAGAGCGGCTTCTGCGCGCCCAAGAAAGAAACGCTGCGCTTCCCGCTGACCGTCGAGTAGCCCCCGGGTTCCGAACGGCCTGTGCGCCGCGCATCGTCGACTCGGCGTCCACAGACCCGGTCCTGGCTAGCTACGGCGCGCGGTGACCTTCAGGCCCTGAGCGACCGCCGGGGCCTCGAGCACCGTGGCGCCCGCTCGGGATAGCGCGGCGGCGACCGCATCCCGCCGCCCTTCGGCGGCCAGCGCCGCCACGCAGC
>CAZBZH010000207.1:0-7555 GCA_964496265.1 uncultured Acidobacteriota bacterium
CAAGCTCGCCGAGCGCAAGAAGTTCGTCCGCCTGTTCCTGGAGGCCCTGATCTCGCTGCCCCGCAAGCTCTGGGACAGCACGCTGATCGTGCTCGACGAGGCCCACAAGTTCTGCCCCGAGAAGGGCCACGGGCAGTCGGAGGCGACCGAGGCGGTCAGCGAGAAGATGATGCCCGGATTCGGCGAATTGATGCGCAAGGTGTCGCTGGAGAAGGTCCCCACGGCGATCCTCTCGCGCCAGACCGCCGGCATCCGCGGCAAGGCACTGATCGTCAACCTGCCCGGCAGCCCCAAGGCGATTCGGGAGTGCCTGGACGCGGTCTTCGCGGCGATCCCCTACTGCGTGGACCTGATCGGCGGGCCCTACCTGACCACCGATCCCGAGCGCATCGTCGCGTTCAGGCCCAAGGCGAAGTAGAACAGTTCCCGGGGTTTGCGGCGCTCCCCGCCGCCAATAGTCGCGGCCCGGCAGGCAAAAAGCCGGAACTTTGATTCATGTATTTTTAAGGAAGAATGGACTGCCCTTTTCGGGTACATTAGCCCCATGTTGTCCCACTGGACATTCCTGACCAATCACGCCCACGTGCTGCTGGCGCTGGCGGCGAACCCGGATCTGACCCTGCGCGAGGTCGCCGAACAGGTGGGGATCACCGAACGGGCTGCC
Organism: uncultured Acidobacteriota bacterium; assembly: GCA_964496265.1. GTDB lineage: Bacteria > Acidobacteriota > Polarisedimenticolia > Polarisedimenticolales > Polarisedimenticolaceae > Mor1. Next base: position 665 of record CAZBZH010000207.1, read on the forward strand.
CACCGCATCGTCGGCGAACTGGAGCAGGAAGGGGCGCTGACCCGCAGCCGCGAGGGGCGGCGCAACCACTACGAGATCCGTGCGGACTTTCCGTTGCGCCACCCGCTGGAGCAGCACTGCACCGTCGGCCACCTGCTGGACATGGTCAAGGACGCCGAGCAAGCGGCCAACGGCCCCGAGGATCAGTCCGCCTCGGGCAAGTAGTCGGACCAGAGCGCACCGTCGCTCCACAGGATGCCGTCGGACCACAGGATCGAGTCCGACCACAGCGCGCCGTCACCCCAGAGGATGCCGTCGCCCCACAGAATCCCGTCACTCCACAGGATCCCGTCTCCCCAGAGGATCCCGTCGCTCCACAGGATGCCGTCGCTCCAGGCCTCACCCCACTCTCCACTGACGTCCTCGAGACGGAAGCCGCAGCATTCCCCCTCGCGAACCACCCTGGGCGAGACCGCGCGATCGGCGTAGCCGTCGTGGGCCAGGGCGGCGAGCACGTCGAGTCGGCCGGCGCCGCGATCGATCGGGCTGCCCTCGATGAAGCGGGTCGAGGCCATGATCCGCGCCTTGACCGAGGCCGGGTCGAGCTTGTCCTCGGGCTGCGACAGCATCAGGGCCGCGGTGCCGGCGACAATCGGCGTCGCCATGCTGGTGCCGGACATCTCCAGGTAGCGATGGGGCAGCGTACCGTCGTCCAGCGCCTGGGCCAGCACCGAACCGGGAGATCGCAGGGAGATGATGCGGTTTCCCGGCGCGACCAGATCCGGCTTGAGGTAGTGGTCGAGGAAGGTCGGACCGCGGGAGGAGTAGGTCGAAACGTAGTGGGCGCCGGTGACCATGTGGTTGCCGTCGGTCAACGAACCGACGGTGATCACCTCCGGACCGTTGCCCGGACGGGTCACGAGGAACGGGCCGTACTTGCCGAAGTTGCCGGCGGAGGCAGCGACGACGATGCCCTTGTCGATCAGCTTCTGTACGGCCTGGTTGACCGGATCCTTGTCGGCGGGCAGGAAGAAGGGGCTGCCCAGGGACATGTTGACGACCTTGATGTTCAACAACTCGTGGTAGATCGCGACCCAGTCGAGGGCGGCGATCAGGTCGTCGATCTGGCCCGCACCTTCACCATCGAGAACCCGCAGGGAGATCACGTCGGCGCCCGGCGCGATGCCGGCGTAGGCGCCTTCCGAGGAGAAACCGTCACCGGCGACGATACCCGCGACGTGGGTGCCGTGGCCGAAGGGATCGGAGCCGGCGTCGCAGGGCTCGACCTGCATCAGATCGACACTCTTGACCGGGTTGTCGATGGGTAGCGTCGATCCGTAGAAGGAAACGGTGTCGATGGTATGGCTGGTGATGAAGGCGTCTTCGTTGCCGACGATATCGACGCAGCCGAGAAGGCGCCGTCCCAGATCGGGGTGGGCCACCACGCCGGAGTCGATCACCGCCACGGTGATACCGCTGCCGTCCGGCAGCGGACCGGTATCCCCTTCGGTCGCGGCCTCGGTCGCGGTCGCGGTCTCCCCCTCGCCGAGCAGCGTATCGCCGGCGAGGCCGACGACCGACTGCACCGACACCGGCTCATCGGCGCCTTCGGGAGTCTGCGAAGCCTCCTTGAAGGCGGCCTCGCGAGCCACGTTCAGCGACAGGGCCACCGGCGAGTCCCAGTCGATACCGACGAGCTGAGGCTCGGTCATCGGCCGCGGCTGCAGCGCGATGTCCAGGGCATCGACCGGCAGACGCACGGCGAAACCGTCGAGGCCGCGGTAGACCTTGAGAATCGTGCCGCCCGCTTCCTGCAGGGCGTAGCGGTCGCGGGAGGTCGGAGGACGGTCGTAGATCAGAATCAGATCGATCAGCTCAGGCTCGTCGAGCAGATCGATCGCCTGGGCGACGCCATCGCTGACGCGCTCGTCGTCCAGCGCCACCATGGTGGCGCTCGGCGCGGACGCTCCGGAAGCGCTCCCACCCGACGTTCCCGTCGGCAGCGAGCGGGGCCCGGCCAACGCGCATGTTCCGGTCAGGAAGAAGAGCATCACGGTGGCGGCGATGCGCAGCGGATTCCATTTCGATTCCATCGTTCATCCTCCGGCGGGTCTGGCTCGAACCCGCGTCCGCACCACGGCGGAGCTGCCCCCCTGTAGAGCAAGGGGTGTGCCGAAGGAAAAAGGTCGAGATCTCAAGCGATGACGAGATTGCAAGGGGAGGGCATGGCGGGAAACGCGACAGGGGAACACGGCCGCGATGGAGAAGCATTCCGCCTAAGGGACTGAAGGCAGGATAGATCCGCGTGGTGTTGCGTAGGCCGACACGGTGTCCGGGCGCTTCGACACAGAGGAAGGCAAGCGCCCGGAGTCCCGCGAATCAGTGGAGCGAGGAGCCCGCCCACAACTTGGAGTACTGCTCGCAGTGGAGCAGCAGGGTCGAGTAATCCGCCAGGGAGACGCCCGCCGGCAAGGGATAGCGCTGGGCCCCCTTGTTCTTCTTCAGCTTGGCGATCAGCACCGCGTCCTTGGCCGCATTGCGGCCGGTGGCCTCGGACAACGGCCGGTTGGTCAGGAACAGTTTGAGATCCGGAGCCCTGCGGGTGGAGAACTGCTCGTCCAACACCAGGAAGGTCCGCCCCTCTTCCTCGACGAACTTGAAGCCCCCCTTCACGGCGAAACTCTTCTTGGTCCAGGTCCCCGAGAGTTCGCCGGCGGCGACCCCCGTCAGGCCGGCGGTAAGCAGCGCGAACGCGACGGCTGCGGCTACGAGCATCTTGCGACTCATCATCTCGATCTCCTCGGATTCAGGTGTGTTCAGGAGCGAATCGCCGGCGGACGGTCTCAAGAACCGGCCGGGAACCGCCGATATTTCGCCCTTGACGTTTCCGCTCCACGCATCTATTTTTTTGACATGCCAAAAACAAAACCACAGGAGCCCCAAAAACGCTGGTGCTTCGGCCTGCTCCTGCCGGTTCTGACCCTCGCCACCTTGCTCCCGGCGCTGCCGATCGAGGCAGCGGACCTGGCCGGCTGGCGCGACGATCCGGCGAGCGCCATCGCCGACGCCCGGGTCGAGGGACGCTCCACGCTCCTGCTCTTCTCGACCACCTGGTGCGAGATCTGCCGGGAGTTGGAGTCGGTGCTGGCCCAGCCCCGCTGGCAAGCGGAGCTGGAGTCGCTGGAACGAATCGCCATCGACGCCGACATCCGCCCCGAGCTTGCACGGCAATACCGGGTCGAGAGCTATCCGACGTTGATCCTGCTCTCCCCTGACGGCCGGGAGACCGGCCGCCGCAGCGGACGCGTCGCCCTCGACGAGTTGGACCGGCTGGTCGCACTCTCCGGCCGGCGCGAACAGATCGTCGTCACCGCGACCCGGACCGCCAAGCTGATCGACGAGGCCGCCGTGCGGACCGAGGTCGTCACCCGGGAACGCATCGAGGACGCCTCCTCCCGCACCCTGGCCGACGCCGTGGCCTACACCCCGGGAATCCGGGTCGAGAGCAACTGCCAGAACTGCAACTTCTCCCAGGTGCGGATGCTGGGTCTCGAGGGCGCCTACAGCCAGATCCTGATCGACGGGGTGCCCCAGTGGTCTCCGTTGAGCATGGTCTACGGCATCGAACAGATTCCCGGGCGCATGATCGAACGGCTCGAGGTCGTCAAGGGAGGCGGCTCCGCGGTCTACGGCCCCGGCGCCGTCGGTGGCGTGATCAACGTGCTCCCCCGCCGTCCCCGGCGCGACGGAGGAAGCGTCGAGTTACGCTACGAGAGCGTCGACGGTCAACCGGCCCATTCGGCCAGCGCCGCGCTGGATCTGGTCTCCGACGACGGGAACTCCTACATCAGTCTGATGGCCCAGGACGACAGCATGCCGGGCCTCGACCTCTCCGGCGACGGTTTCAGCGAGATTAGCCGGCGGGATCTGACCAGCTTCGGCCTGCGCGGCGAACACAGCGTGCTCGACGGCAAGGCGAGAGTGACCCTGGACCTGGGGAGCTATCAGGCTTTCCGCCGCGGCGGAGACCGCCTGGATCTCCCCCCGGAGCAGGCGGAACTGGCCGAGCAGATCGAGACCGATCGCCGCAGCGCGAGCCTGCGCTGGTTCCACGCGCCGAGCCCAACGCTGTCCTACCAGGTCAGCACGACCCATGTGCGGACCGATCGCGACACCTACTACGGCGCGGGCCGGGACCCGGACGCGTTCGGGTTTTCCGAGAACCCGCTGTGGCTGCTCGACGCCCAGGTCGATCATCGAACGGACGATCACACCGTGACCTGGGGCCTCCAGCACCAGGCCGACGGGGTCGTCGACGTCCAACCGGCGATCGATCGGCGACTGGACCGGACCTTCCGCAACACCGGCCTGTTCCTCCAGGACGACTGGACCGTGAACGAGCGGGTCTCGCTGATCCTGGGAGCCCGCGCGGACAAGCACTCGGAGCTTGACGATGTGATCGTCTCTCCCCGGGTAGCGCTGCGCTTCGATCCGGCCGAATCGATGACCCTGCGCAGCTCGCTCTCCAGCGGCTTCCGGCCGCCGGCGGTTTTCGACGAGGACCTGCACATCGATCTCGCCGGGGGCAATACCCGCAGCGTCGTGCTCGCCGAGGGTTTGCGCGAGGAACGTTCCTGGACCGCGATGCAGGGCTTCGAATGGGTGCCCCAGCGGGGTGAGGCCTTCTGGCTGGTCGAGGCCAACGTCTTCCATACCGAGATCGACGACATCTTCGAAGAAGAACTGATCGCCCCCGATCTGTTCGAGAAGCGCAACCTGGGCTCGGCACAGGTCAGCGGTCTCGAACTGGGGCTGGGCTACGATCTGCCCCGTCTGTTCACCGTGGAGTTCGGCTGGGTCATCCAGCGTTCGACCTTCGGAACCCCCGAGGCGGACTTCGGCAGCGACCGCTTCTTCCGCACCCCCGACCACAGCGGCGTGTTGAACCTGACCCTTCGGGGGGGCCGTGCAGGCAACGCGTTCTTCTCGCTGCGCTACACCGGGCCGATGGATGTGCCCCGTTTCCGTTTCGACGACAGCGGCGCCGAAATTCGGCGGGATCTGATCCGGACCGGCTCGTTCGTGGTCGTCGACGCCAGCTGGCGCCGCACCGTGAGTCTGGGGTCGGGAAAGCTGTCCCTCGGGGTCCAGGTGGGCGTGCGCAACCTGACCGACGCGTTCCAGCCGGACATCGAGCAGGGAGCCGTGCGGGACTCGGACTACACCTACGGCCCCCGGATGCCCCGCTCGCTCTACGCCTCGACCACCGTCAACTTCTAGCGCGGCCCGGGAACCGGGTCAGGACTGGGCCAGGCCGGCGACCTGATCGGGATCCAGCACCATCAGCGGGTGCTCCTGTCCGCTGGATTGAAGCGCGGAGGTCACGTAGCGCAACGCACCGCTGCCCTCGATCTGCAGCACCCGGGTCACATCGGTCAGTTCCGATTTGCGCGCGCGGACGATGGCGTCCACCTGGTGCACCAGCAAGCCACGCATGCCGCCCGACGTATCGATCACCACCAGGGTTTCGGCAGTCTTCCCGATCCCGTCCACACCCAACCGCCGGCAGAGGTCGACCATCGGGACAATCGTTCCCCTCAGGTTGAACATCCCGACCACCGACCCGCCGCTATCGTCGGCGGCGATCAGGTTGTCCAGTTCGGCGCTTCGGATCTCGCGAACAGTCTCGAGCGGAAGGCTGTAGCGTTCGTCGGCCACCGTGAAACTGAGGTAGGCCATCTCCTCGTCGGGCAGGTGCTCCGCGGTCTCGGCCCGCATGTCGACTCCCTCGACATCCCGCAAGGCCTCAATCTCACAACGCCGGTACAGCTTGCCCACGTCGAGACGCAGGATGTCCCGGCCCCGTCCGTCACTCAGGACATGCTCACAGAGGTCACCCAGGGCGGACTGGGTCAGCACCGGGAATTCCAGCAGATCTTCCTTGCGGAACTCGACCGTGTCGACCAGTTCGTCGATCAGCACCGCGCAACGCAGCCCCTCGTGGGCCAGGAACACCAGCCGGCTGTCCGGCGACGGCTCGGCCGCCGGAAGCTCCAACGCGGCGCGCAGATCCAGCACCGGCACCAGATCATTCCGCAACTGCACGAGTCCGGCGCAGTGCACGAAGTAGTCCGGCGCGGCCTCGACCTCCAGCATCGGTTGGATCTCAACGACCGATTCGATATCGAAGCCGTACTCGGTCCCGGCGACCCGCACGACGATCGCCGATCGGGCCTTCTCGGCCGCCTTGCGGGCCTGGCCTCGCCCGTCTCGCAGGCGGTTCTCGATCTGAGGCAAGGAGGGCGAGGCACCGAGCAACGTCGGAGAGAGCTGCTGAACCAGCCGGTCGGTCCCGTCGAACCGCAGGACTCCCTCGACCACGACGTGATCCCCCTCACGGGGGCGCACCTTGCTCAACTGCTCGTCCGGGTCGATCCGGTGCACCGCTCCCGGGCGGTCGAACAGCGCCCCGACCAGGCACACACCGCAGTCGATGACCGCGACCTTGCGGGACTCCAGCGGCTCCAGCGAGGTGACGCCGAGCAGCGCCGCCATGTCCATCACGGGAACCAGCTGGCCGCGCAGGTTGAAGATACCCAGCACGTAGTCCGGCGACAGCGGGACCGGGGTGACCTTCGCCGGAAACGGGACGACCTCCTGGATATGGGAGGCCGGGAAGGCGAACTCATCCTCGCCGATGAGGAAGGTGCCGAAGGTCAACGACCCGTCATCCTCCTCGCCGACGCCGGGAAGATCCTCGGGCAGCTCGTCGGGGAAGGCCGCCCGGACCTCCTCGAGGCTGCGCGATTCAGCCGAGGCTTCCGCCCCCGGCTCGAGACTCTCCGGCGATCCACCCTTCGTCGTTTCGTCGATCATGCGATACCCCTCGTGCCTGACATCATCGGAACAAAC
>CAZBZH010000208.1:0-7543 GCA_964496265.1 uncultured Acidobacteriota bacterium
TACACTCTTTCCCTACTCGATGTCCTCGAAGTCCTCGCTGCCGCAGAGCGCGTCGACGCCGGGAACGTCTCCTTCGGGGTAACCGTGGGTCCAGCGATCGATCACGATGCCGTAGGCGTCGCTGTCGACCTGGCGGGAGTAGAGGGACAGGCGCATGGTGTCGCCGAAGACCGACAGACCCCAGAAGTCGCCACCCTTCTTCAGGTAGCCGAGGCCGTCGTACCGGTGGCGTTGTTTGCCGTCGCCGCTTTCGAGGACCAGGACGTCCCCTTCAGCCAGTTCGAAGCGCTCGAAGTGCACGGTGATGAAGCTGGCGTCGGGCCAATGCAGCACGTGCTCCCAGACCGGTCCGGTGGCCGGGCCGGTCCCCGCGTAGGGATGGGGCGTCTCGATCCGCTCCTCGACCTCGTCGGCGACGCGAATCGCTTCCTGAGCCACGGCGACGGATGAAATAAGGAGAACGGCGAGCAGACAGACGAACAGACGGCGAGCCGGTCGGAACGGCATTTGCGGATACCCCCCTAAGCGGTCGGTAGTTGGCGACCCCGCGGCCCTCCGCACGCGCCCCTTCGGGTCGCTGCGCATACGACGGACCGCTCCCGCGGCCGAATGTACGACGATTTGTCCGCAATCCGGTTGGGAAAACAGCAAGAAACCCGGCCGTCCGACCGAAGTTCAGGTTCTGTTTGGCCTTTTTCCAGGTTTTCCGGCTACAGCCCTAGGGGTCGAAGCGCCTGCAATCGTTGTCCTCGACAAAGCGCGCCTCGTCGGCCGTCAGTGCGTTGTTGCGAGCCTTCCAACGCAGGGCGAGACAACGTTCGCGAATCTCCTCCAACCGGTCAGCCTCATCCCGTTCGAAGCGCTCCAACCGTGCCACCAGGTCTCGATCGGCGTCGCGCAGATCGGAGGCCAGCCTGCGAACCGCGTCGGCCCGGGGCGCTCGATCGGCTCGCCGGGCCCCAGGTTCCGCAGGTTCATCTGCGCCCAGCGCCTCCAGTGCGCGGGCGACCCTCGCTCGGTCCACGCGAACGGCGTCGGCGGTCTCGTAGTCTCCCGCGAGTTGAACAGCCAGGGCACGGGCCAGCTCGAAGCCTGCGGCGGATGCCAGGCCCTCGCACTTCCGGGCCGTGGTTGCCGCGGCCTCGGCCTCCGCCGCGCGTCCCTGAGCCATGCGCGCCCGGGCGAGCCACAACGGTGCCGGGCACGCCGGCTGCTTCAGCGCCACAGCCGCGACATCTTCCCAGCGCTCGGCGGCGACCAGCAGCTTGATCAGGGTGCCGCGGCTCTCGTCGGCGCTCGCGTCTCGAGATGCCCAGGCCTGTGCATCGGCGATGGCGGCCGGCAGCAGCTCCGACCGGCGGCCGGCGTTCTCGGGAAGCAGGGCCTGGTACGCCGCCCAACGGGCCGACGCACGGACGGCATCGAACCCGGCGACCCCGTCGGGGAGCGCGGCCAGGCGCCGCACCCGGGTAAGCGCGCCGTCGTAGTCCCCCTGGCGCCGCAGGCTCTCCGCCAGGTGGTAGAGCACCTGTGGCTCGGCTCCACCTTCGACCTGACTCAACACCTCCGCCGCTTCGGCGTAGCGCGCGCTCTTGAACAGGGCGTAGCCGAGGGTCTTGGCCGTCGACGCCCGCCGATCCGCCGGCGCGCGTTCCAGCGCGTGGCGCAGCGGCTCGACCGCCTCGCTGTACTTGCCCTGCCGGAACAACTGCGCGCCGGGCATGAAGTAGCCGGACCAGGGATCGACGTCGAGCGAGGCCGCCTTCTGCAGACTGGCGTGAGCGTCCGCCGGGTTGCCCAACAGGTACTGCACCTGCCCCAGGGATCGCCAGCCGCTTCCCCATTCCGGCTGCTCGGCCAGCAGTGTCTTCAGGCCGGAGGCCGCCTCGGCGTAGCGGCCCGCATCGAGGTCGGCGCGAACCTGATCGTAGGCGGGAGACGCCGCGACAAGGGTCGCCACGTCAGGAACAAACAGTCCACAGGCAACAAGAGCGAGCAGGAGAACGATGGAGCGCACGGAGCCACCTCCCGCGGCGCGCGATGCGCCGCAAGCAAGTGCCCCCTCGCTTGCATCGAGCGTGCGCCCGGGGAGTCCCGTCAGCCAGTTCTCAGGACGATTGTTGCGGAGCCCCAGCCGCACCTGCCGCTTGCCCGGGATCCGGCCCGGGCTCACAGGCATCTCCGACGCCGTTGCCGTCGCTGTCCGCCTGATCCTCGTTGGGCGTCGACGGGCAGTTGTCGCATGCATCCCCGACGCCATCGGGCGATGCACCGACCACCACACCGACCAGCTGCACGGCGTCGATCTCCTCCCAGCCGTCGATGGCGAAGTGGAGACGCACGCCGACCACCTCGTACTCGGTCGCCGGCCAGGAGGGCTCGAAGGTCGCCCCGCACAGCGTGGTGTCCTCCCCTTGCCAGATCGTGCGGTAGGTGCCTTCCACGTCGATCAACTCGATGCGATCGACGAGGCCGCCGAGCTGGGTCTCGTAGACCACCACTCCGGTGGAGCGCATCGGCTCTTCGTAGCGCAACTCGAGCCACTCGGGATCGGGGCCGCCGGTCGAGGGGCTCCAGTTCCTGGGGCTGTCCACGCAGTCGTTCACGTCGGGCGCCCCGGTGGTCTGGATCGCGCCGTAGTCCGTCGGCGTGAACTCACTGCTGGCGGTTGCCGTCAACGCCCACTGGCGGCGCTCGACGTCCCCCCGGTCTCCGTCGTCCTGGTCCGGGTTGGGTGTATCCGGGCAGTTGTCCACGTCGCCGCAGACGCCATCCTCGTCGGCGTCGTTGTCCGGGTCGAGCGGACAGGGATCGTCGTCCCCGCACAGTCCGTCCTCGTCTTGATCGTTCTCGGCAACCTCGGGACAGGGATCCACATCGGCGCACAGGCCGTCGTCATCCGCATCGTCCTCGGGGTCAAAGGGGCAGACGTCACAGACATCGCCGACGCCGTCCTCGTCGGAATCCTCCTGATCGGGGTTGGCGTCAAAGCGGCAGTTGTCGCAGACATTACCCACGCCATCGGCGTCGTCGTCCGCCTGACGGCGGTTCGGCCGTGTGGGGCAGTTGTCCTCGGCATCGCAGACATCGTCCCGATCCTGATCGCCTCCCTCCAGACCGGGACAAGGGTCGCAGGCATCCCCGAAGCCGTCCCCGTCTTCGTCTTCCTGGCCGGCGTTGGGCGTGCGCGGACAGTTGTCGACGTCGCCGCACAGGTTGTCCCCATCGGGGTCATTGATCGGATCCCCGGGACATGGATCGCAGACGTCGCCGAACTCGTCGGCATCCTCGTTGGCCTGGTCGGTATTGGAGACCTGCGGGCAGTTGTCCTCGCTGGCGCAGAAACCGTCCCCGTCCCCGTCGTCCAGGGCGTCGAAGGGACAGACGTCGCAGAGGTTCCCGCGGCCGTCCCCGTCGGAATCCCGCTGGTCTGCGGGAGCGGCGTCGGGGCAGTTGTCGCAGACATCGCCGCGACCGTCGCCATCCCGATCCGACTGATCCGGGTTGGGATCGAGCAGGCAGTTGTCGTCGGGGGGACAGACCCCATCTTCGTCGACATCCTCTTCCGTCGTCAGCGGGCAGGCATCGCAGACGTCGCCAGCCCCGTCGCCATCGGCGTCCAACTGTTCCGGGTTCGCCGCGTCGGAGCAGTTGTCGCAAACATCGCCGACTCCATCCCCGTCGACATCCTCCTGATCGCGATTGAAGCGCAGCGGGCAGTTGTCGCATGCATCGAACACACCGTCCCGGTCGGTATCCGGCGCGTTGGGATCGTTGCTCGGAATGTCGGGACAGGGGTCGCAGATATCGCCGATCCCGTCGCCGTCCCGGTCGGCCTGGTCGGGGTTGGCGATCTCGTCACAATTATCCACATCGGCACAGAAGCCGTCGCCGTCCTCATCGTTCTTCCGGTCCCGAGGGCAGCTATCGCAAAGATCGCCGATGCGATCGCCGTCGGAGTCGCGCTGGTCCGGATCGAACAGTCCGTTGCAGACGTCGCAGGCGTCGCCGTGGCCGTCTTCGTCCCCATCGAGCTGGTTCGGGTTGTAATCGAAGTCGCAGTTGTCGCAGGTGCGGGTCAGGCCGTCGTTATCGGGATCCCACTCCAGCGAGTCGGCAAAAGTCGGGCAGGTATCACAGACATCGCCCCGCCCATCGCCGTCGGTATCCAGCTGGGTCGGGTTGTGGACCTCCGGGCAGTTGTCACAAAGCCGGCCCAGCCCGTCACCGTCCAGGTCGAACTGCATCGGGTTGGCCACCTCGGGACAGTTGTCCTCGGTGCCGCAGGCGTTCGCCTCCTCGAGCAGGCCCAGGTGAATCCCCGTCGAGAGCGAGCAGCTCCGCAGCAACTGTCGCGAGCGCGGCACCAGGTACCGGGTCGGCACACCGGTGCCTTCGGCCAGCAGGCAAAGGCCTGCCGCCACCTGGTCATCCAGCCCCGCTTCGTAGGCCCGCTTGATCCGGGCGAAGGCGGCGTCGAGAGCCTCCCGGCCACGAGGGTCGAAAAACGCGGAGAGATCGACGTAGCGCTCCAGATCGGGAACGTCGAGGCACGGCGGCATGTAGTAGAAGAAGCCCCAGCCCTGACCGCCCCGGTTGTCGTCGATGTTGCGGCCGGCGAAGATCTCCTCCTGGACGAAGGCGACGTAGGTCGGTCCATGGATACCGCCGGCGAACTTCGTCGAGGTCTCTTCGATGGCGTAGGACTCGCCGGTGCGGAAGTCGTGGTACTCCATCCAAGGCGCGTAGTCGTCGTAGCACTGCCCCGTGTCCACGTCGTTGTGCCAGGAAAGGATGTCCGCGCCGAGGCGCGAGCCGCTGCCGTGGGCCGAACCGACCTCGCGCAGTTCGCCGCTTTCCAGATCTCGATAACCCACGCGGGACTGTCCCCAGCGCCCGACGTGGATCAGGGGATCCTGGAAGTCCTCGGCGAAGTAGCCGTCCTCCAGCACCGTCGCCTCGGCGGTCGCCAGATCGAAGGCGCGAAGCTCGGTGGCGAAGGAGAAGATCAGCGTGCCGTCGTCGAGAAAGGGACGGTTACCGATGAAACGGAACGGGGTTTCCAGGCCGATCTGCGTGGCGACCACCGAATCCGCCGTCTCGTAGGCGATCCACTCGCCGTCGGTGCGCAGGGGCGCGAAGCGGCGCGAGGCGTCGGCGAAGGTTCCCGAGCGGGGTCCTTCGGGGGTAACTCCGGGCAGCACGTACCAGCGGATGACCTCCTCGGTCAGCACGCCGTCGCCGTTGAGGTCCTCCCCTACGCCGCCGTTGACTCGCTCGTCCACCTTGAACAGCACCGCGGTGTCGGTGAAGCGAACCAGATGGGACTTGATGAACTCGCCGGTCTCGAACAGCTGACCGGTCTCGGTGTTGAACAACCGCAAGACCGACAGGTCCAGCTCGCCGTCGCCGTTGAGGTCGGCCTCCAGCAGGGTCTCGCTGACCTCGATGGCGATCCATGGCTCGGCGACCCACGACGCCCGGCCCAGAAGCAGCTCTTCGGACAGCTCACCGGTCGAGAAGCGGTACCAGCGGACGAAGGCGTCCAGGCTGTCCCCGTCGTTGTTGAAGTCCGCTCCACGCTCGGCATCGACCCAGACCAGCAGATCGCCGTCGGTGGCCAGCGACCCGCCGCCCGAGGCCAGGAGTTCGGTCTGGCCGGTCCCGATGCGATGCAGGGCAACGCCGAAGTCGTTGAGTTCTCCGTCGCCGTTGTAGTCCTCCCGGGCGATGGTTTCCCAGGAGGAGAACGCCAGGTACTCGCCGTTGACCACCCCGCAGTCGTCCCAGGCGCAGGCGGGGAAACGGGTATTGATCACGATTCCCTGGGCCGGCATCGGGCAGGTGCCCGGCTCGGTTTGGTCGGCTGCCCCGTCGACGGAATCGACCGCCTGAAGTTCGCTGGGAGCGGTGAGGGCGGTCTGCATCCGGCCCTCTTCATCGCGGAACATCAGCACGTAGTAGATGTGGGTCGATGTCTCCAGCGTCTCATCGACCGGCAGCGTGCCCTCGACGACGATCGGCGCATCGGAGCGCAGGTCACCGATCAGCGTCGCGCCCAGCGCGCCCGGCACGAAGCGAATGACGTGACGAATGGTCTCGTCGCCCGCTCCCGGACTGCCCAGCTGAGCAATCGGGCCGTCGAGAGTCGAGGCGGCGACATGGAGCGACACATCGCTGAGCGGCACGCCGCCGATGTTCCACAGCTCGATCCGGGCCTGGCCGTTGCCGGTGCGCTGCACATCGAGGGCGAAGGGGGATTCGACGCCGGAGACCGCCCGGACCAGCTCCCGGTCCATCTCCCGGGCCAGCACGTTTCCGGCGCCGGGCTCGATGATCGAGATCAAGCCCTCGCCGAACATCCGGCGCATCAACTCCCTGGTGGCCTCGTTGGGGTCTTCCGGCAGGGGCACCTCCAACCGCAGCGGGTTGGAGGGATCGTTCATGCCCGCCTCGGCGATCCGCCGGGCCAGCCGCTCGACCTGCCGCCAGGGGGCCGACGTCTCGCCGGCATCGGCGAGGGCGGACAGGATGTGGAGCTTGTCCTGCCCGTCGTGGGCCCCGTGATTGCCGTGGGCCTGCAGGGAGCTCGGCGCGGCCAGCACGCAGAAGAGGACGGCCAGAACACCGAGCAGGGACGGGCAGCGTTGCCCTCGGATGCTTTCCATGATTTCCCCCGGAATGTCGCTATGGGGGAACTGTACCGCGAAGCGGCCCTGCGGGGTCGGCCAGTGAGGCGTCAGTTTGGCCTGATGCGGGCGCCCAATTCCCGGACAACCGCGGTAAACGCGTCAATATCCTCGGCTCGGGTGCGCCAGTTGGAGAACGCCGGGCGGAAGATCGTACGGGGCCCGATCTTCGACGTGCCCACCAGAAAACGGCCGTCGTCGATCACCTCCCGGCCCAACCGCTCGTTGAGCCGGTCCAGCTCCTCGTCGCTCATCCCGCCGGGGTTGTAGCGGAAAGCGACGATGTTGAGCTGGGGGTCGTGCATCAGCTCCAGGTCCGCGGCCTCGCGCACATTGCGGGCGCAGTGCTGGGCGATATCGAGGCAATGCTCGACCAACCGCACCTGCCCCTCCCGCCCGTAGGCTTCGAGGGTGGCCCAGACGGCGAAACCCCGTGCGCGGCGGGAACTCTCCGGGCCGATGGCGCCCAGGGTCGGCCGCGCGTCGTTTTCATCGGGGAGGTAGTCCGCCGAGTAGCGGAAGGCGCGGGCCATCAGACCGTAGTCCCGCACGAAGGCGTAGCCCGAGTCATAGGGCACGTTGAGCCACTTGTGCCCGTCGACGGTGACCGAGTCGGCGCGCTCGACGCCGCGGACAAAGTGTTCGGTGCGTGGGGAGATCTGGGCGAACAGGCCGAAGGCGCCGTCGACGTGGATCCAGCAGTTGTGTTGCCGCGCCAGCTCGATCATCTCCGGCACCGGATCGAACTCGCCGGCGTTGACCTCGCCGGCATTGACGATCACCATCGCCGGCTTGCCGTCCAGCGCCTCCAGCGCCGCCTTCATGGCGTCCAGGTCGAGGCGGCCGAAGTCGTC
>CAZBZH010000209.1:0-7509 GCA_964496265.1 uncultured Acidobacteriota bacterium
CCTCCGTCATCTTCGCGAGCTGCGTCGCGACCGTCGTCTGCGAGACGCCGAGCGAGCCCTGGTCGCCGAGGGTCTGCACCTGGTCGGTGAAGCGCTGGCCGCCGGTGCGCCGATGCGCAGCGTGGCCTGGTCGGCGCGTCTACTGGGCACCCCGGGAGGGTTGGAACTGCTCGACGGGTTGCGCGACCGGGACATCCCGCTGCTGGAAGCCGATGACGAGGCGTTGGTCGCGGTGCAGGACGCCCGCTCCGCCCAGCCGATCGTCGCCATCGTGCAGCGTCCGGAGACTCCGCCCCAGCCTCGGGAAGGCACGCCGCTGTGGGTGATCGCCGACGGTGTGCAGGACCCGGGGAACCTGGGCGCGATGATCCGCTCCGCCGATGCCGCGGGAGCGACCATGTTCTACGCCACCGGCAACGGCGCCGACCTCTACCATCCGCGCACGGTGCGGGCGACCATGGGCTCGATCTTCCGGCTTCCCGTCCGTTTCGGCGACGCGGCGCGCGTTGCCCGATCCCTGAGCGAAGACGGGATCCTGCGCCTGGGCACCGTTCGCCGGGGCGGCATCGATTACGACCGGTTCGACCTGGGCCAACCGCTGGCGCTGTTCTTCGGATCCGAGGGGGCGGGGCTCTCGGAGCCCTTGCGCCAGGGCCTCGACGCCCAGCTCTGCATTCCCATGAGCCCCGGCGTGGAGAGTCTCTCGGTCAGCGCGGCCTCGGCGGCGCTGCTGTTCGAAGCCGCCCGCCAGCGGAGAGTCGCCGATCAGGATTCCTGATGGGGGCGGATGATCCGCAGCCGGCGCCGCTCGCTCTTTTCGGAGACGTCGGCACGCGGGGTGTTCACCGTCGCGGGTGCCTCCTCGGCAGGGGCCCCATCCGCCGGTGCACGGGGGGCCGGAGCGGTGGGAGCCGGTGGCTCGACCACGACTTCCGCTGAATCGCTGCGGCTCGACGGCGGAGCTTCTGCCGCGGCCTCGCCTGCGGACTCCGGCGAAACCGTCTTGCTGCCGATGCCCGGCAGGGTGAAGGTGAAGGTCGCCCCCGATCCTTCCTTACTCTCGGCGCGGATCGAACACCCGTGCATGCGCAGGATGTCGCGCACGATCGAGAGACCCAGGCCGTGGCCGTCCTCGTCGCGTCCCCCTTCGGAGCGGTAGTTGCGTTCGAAGATCCGTTCGCTGTCCGACTCGGGGAAACCCCGGCCGGTATCCCGCACGCGCACGCCGATCTGCCCGCCCCGTGCCGGGCGCACCTGGACGTCGACCGTGCCCCCTTCCCGGTTGAACTTGATCGCGTTGGACAGCAGGTTGACGAACACCTGCATCAACAGATCCCGGTCGCCGCGCACCTGAACGCCCCGGTCTTCGTAGCTCTGGGTCAGTTCCACCTTGCGCTGTTCAAGCTTGGGCGCCATCAACGCCACCGCCTCGTCGAGGGCGGGCCCCAGCGGGAAGTCCGAGGGGCGCAGCCTGCCCACCTGACGACTGCTGCGACTGAACTCCAGCAGGTTGTCGATCATCGAGATCAGGCGATCGATGTTGGACAGCGACACGTCGGGACCCTTGCGCTGCTCGGTGGTGATCGCGCCGAGACGGCCCTTGAGGATCATCTCGGTGTAGCCGCGAATCGAGACCAGCGGAGTCTGAAGTTCGTGGGAGACATTCCCCAGCAGGTTGGTCTTCATCTCGTCGAGGACCCGCAGCTCCTTGTTGAGCCGGTCCAGTTCGTCGCTACGGCGGGAGGCCTGCTCGTTCTCCCGGGCCAGATCGGAGTAGGCGTGCTCCAACTCCTGCTTGCGCTCGGCCAGTTCCTGGGCCTGACGGCGGAGCTGGTCCTCGGAGCGGCGGTGCTCGGTCCGGTCGCGGCAGATCACCATGCGCCCGACGATCCGTCCGCTACGGTCACGCAACGGACCGACCAGGAGTTCGGCCTCTCGTCCGTCGGGAAACTTGACCGGCACCTCACTGGAACAGGCGATCGGTTGTTCCAGGGCGTCGGCGAGCAGCTCGCCGGACTCCCCGCGCCCACGCAGCCAACCACGCAGGCTGCGCCCGTCGAGGCCGAGCAGCTCGACCTCCCGGCAGCCGTAACGATCGGCGAAAGCCCGATTGGTCAACTGCACGATGCCCTCTCCCGCATCGTTGAGCACCAACACACCGTCGTCGTTGGATTCCAGAATCGCGTCGAGGCGCAGTTCGTTGCGCCGCAGGTCCGCCGCGATGCGCCGGCGCTGGGTCTCGTCGCGAATCATTCCCAGAACGGCCGGCCCGCCGTGGTAGTCGATCCGGGTGGCCCGCACGGTCACATTGGTGTGCCCGTCGGCCAGCCCCACCGGAATCTCGACCTCCGGTTCCTCGCCGGATTCGAGACGGCGCAACGCGTCGCGGACCACCAGCAGATCCCGGGAGCGAACCAGATCCTCGAGCCCCCGCTCGAGCAAACCGTCGGCGGAGATGCCGCAAAGCTCCGAGAGCACCGGGTTGCTGTAGACGAAGCGCCCGCCCTTGGAGACGAAGACCCCCTCCTCCAGCCGGTCGACCAGGGTGCGGTAGCGCTTGTCGGCGTCGGCGATCTCCTGCTCGAGGCCGAGCCGCGCGGTCACGTCCCGCACGATCAACAGGAACCCGGCGAAGTGACCGGCGGGGTCGTGGGTCATGCGCACGGCCAACTGGCCCTCGAAGCGGTCGCCGTCTCCCCGGCGCATTCGCGCCCGGGCGTCGAGGCCGCCCTCCCGCTGTTTGCGCCGCATCAGCAGGGGCAGCAGATCTTTCCAGGCCTGTTCCTCGAACAGGGTCGCCGCCGACTTGCCGAACAGCGCGTCCTCATCCCAGCCGAACAGCTCGCGGCCCGAAGGGCTGATACGCACGACGTCGCCATCGGCGTCGGTCCAGACCACCGCGGCGTCCCGGGTCGCCTCGAGCAGCGCCCGCAGTTCGTTGTCGGTGCCCTCGTTCTCGTGGGAGCGGACCTCCAGGTCCTCGCCGAGCCGGGAGACGGCGTCGGCCAGCGCGGCGACCGGAGAGCGATCGTCGACCTGGGGCCGGTGGTCGAGCTGTCCGGCGCGGAGTTCCTCGACCGCCTGGACGATCTGGCGAATATCCCGACCCTGCTGGCGGCGGTGAAGCAGCAGCATGGCGAACAGAAGCGCGACCAGCAGAACCATGCCGACCGCCATCACCACGATCAACGCCTCGGGGTTGTCGTCCCAGAAGGCGGACAGCGGCGGCGGCCCGGCCGCGACCACGGCCGGCATCGCCCGCAACCGGGCGTTCACCTGGCGCAGGCGCCGCATCTCAGTGATCCCGGCTCTTCTTGCCACCGAAGGAGGCCATCGGCCCCGGTCCGGCGAAGTGATAGCCCTGGGCCAACCCGGCGCCCATCTCCCGCAGCGCATCCGCCTCGGCGGCGGACTCGACCCCCTCGGCGACCACCTGGGCATCGAGACGATCGGCCACCTGGACCAGCGAGGCGAAGATCTCCTGCTTGATCGCGTTGGACTCGATGCCCCGCACCAGGCTGGCGTCCGCCTTGAGGTAGTCGGGCCGCACCTTCTCGGCAGCGGCCAGGCCGGCGTAGCCGGTTCCGATGTCGTCGAGGGCCAGGGCAAAGCCAAGACCCTTGAGCCGCTCCATGCGCTCGACCAGCCGCACCGGGTCCTCGGTGCCCCGATCGGAAACCTCCAGCACGAGACGGGAGCGATCGATTCCGTTGCGCGAGATCAGCCCATCGTCCAGCGCCCACTCCGGATCGTCGAGACTCTCCGGCAGCACGTTGAGGAACAGCTTGCCGTCGTAGGCCGCCACCGCGGGTTCGGCCAGGGCCACCTCGCGGCAGAGCCGGTCCAGGGCGGCGTCGACCCCCACCCGGCCGGACCAGGCGAACATGGTCGAGGGCATCTCGAACATCGAGTCCTCGGGTCCGCGGGCCAGCGCCTCGTAGCCGTGGACCTCCTCGGTGGCCAGATCGACCACCGGCTGGAACAGCATCCGGACCGCCGAGTCGTCGATGATCCGCCGCAACTCCTCGCCGTTGGAGCGCTCGCGGCGCTCCCGCACCCGCTGCTCCCGGGAGCGGGATTCGGCGACCGCCGTGTAGACCCGGCGCTCGAAGCGGTGGTAGGGGCTGAGGGACAACACGGCGTAGCCCCGCTGGAAGTCCAGGTTGGCCGCCATGTCGTCGAAATCGCTGTCGGCGACGTCGCTGCGCAGCCGCTCGAGGATGCGGTCCCCCAGATCGGCGAGGAAGCCGCCGTCGACCTCGTGCTGCTCGAAGGTCTCGGGCACGAAGGCCAGGAACTCGTCGCCGGCCACCCGGTCCAGGGCCAGCACCGAGCCCTGGGGCAGGGTCGAGGCACACTGATCCCGCAGCACTTCGGCGGTGCGCCGAAGCACCTGGTCGAGCACCTGCCAGCCGTAGAGCGATTCGACCATCTCGATTCCGTCGATGCCGAAGTGCAGCACGCCGATGAAGCGGCGCTGATCCAGCATCCTGCGAAGCTCATCCAGGACCATGGGAAACGCCGGCAGCGACGTCGCCCGGTCATGCAGCACGCTGCGCATCTTCAGGTAGCCGGTGCGGTAGTCCTCGGGGCGCTTCACGCTTGCCCCTCGAGCACGCGGCCGACCCGCGACGCCAGCACGTCGACTTCGAAAGGCTTGGGGATGTAGTCCACCGCGCCTTCCTGCATCGCCTGCATCTTGTCCACGACCTGCCCCTTGACCGAGAACATCACCACCGGCATGTGATCGAGATCCACGTCGGCCCGGATGAGCCGCAGCGTCTCCCAGCCGTCCATGCCGGGCATGTTGATGTCGAGCAGGACGAGGTCGTAGGGCATCACAGCGATCCGGTCCAACGCCTCGGAACCGTGGGTCGCGAGATCGACGTCGTACCCGCTGCCGGTCAGGACCAGTCGGGTCAACTCTCGAATCTCCGAGTCGTCATCGACGACCAGGATCCGGGCCTTGCTCTCCGTTTCGCTCATGCCCCCTTCGTAGAGATACGGAATGAGCCAGAAGTTACCATGCAGATTCTTCACCCGGCAACGGAATAGGCGCTGCTGGCGCGGGTTTCCGGCAATCCTCACGGTGAATTGAAGGTATTCTCCGGAATCGTGAGCGGTCGCGGCGACCGTTGCACATTCGTCAGTGGATGGAACTCATGCGCCTCTGGACCATCGGCCACTCCAATCGGGCCATGGCGACCCTACTCGAACTGTTGGCCGCCCACGCCATCGAGGTCCTGGCCGACGTCCGCACCGTGCCCCGCTCCAGGCGCAACCCCCAGTTCGACGGGGACAACCTGGCCTGGGAGCTGGAGCAGAGCGGGCGGATCTACCGCCACGAAAAGGGGTTGGGGGGCCTGCGCAAACCCCGGCCGGACTCGATCAACACGGCGCTCCCCGACGGTGGGTTCCGCGGGTATGCCGACCACATGCAAACCGAGGGCTTCGCCCGGGCGGTCGCGGATCTGCTGAAGGTCGCCGAGAAGCGGCGGGTAACCCTGATGTGCGCCGAGGCCTCCCCGGTGAACTGCCACCGCTCCCTGCTCTGCGATGCCCTGGTCGCCCGGGGGGTCGAGGTTCGTCACATCCTCGAGAGCCGGGTCGAACTCCACCGGCGCTCCCCCCTGGCTCGGGTCGCGCCCGGGTCGGGACCGCAGCAGCCCGCCACGGTCACCTATCCCGGGCTACTCTTTTGAGTCCGCCTGGACCGCCGGACTATGCTGCTCGCATGAACGAGACGCTGATCATCGGCGCCGGTATCGCGGGCCTCGCCTGTGCCCGTCGGCTACACCAGGCGGGACGGGAGACGTTGCTGCTGGACAAGGGCCGCGGCGTCGGCGGGCGCTGCGCCACCCGGCGAGTCGACGGCCAGCCGGTCGACCACGGCCCCGCCTTTCTCCACGGATCCGCTCCCGGCTTCCTCGACGCATTGCGGGAAACCCCGGGGAAACGGCTCGAGCCCTGGCCCGCCCGGATCCAGGGCTCCGGCAGACCCTGCCAGCCGAGCGCCTTCGACGCCGGGCAGGTGCGGCTGGCCTTCGCCGATGGGGTGAACGCCTTCGCCAAACATCTGGCCCGCGAGCTGGATATCCGGCGGGAGTGCCGGGTGGACCGCCTGGCCGTGGATGGAGATCGCTTCCGGGTCGCCGCCGGCGACGGGGAGTGGAACCCCTCCACGTTGATCCTGTCGCTCCCCCTGGAGCAGACCCGGGCGCTGCTCGACACTCTGGGAGACGCCTCGCCGGAGCTTCGCGGGGTGCGCTACCTGCTGTCGATGGTCGCGACGGTTCCGAGCCTGACCATCCTGGCCGGGTACGCCGCCGACCGCACCGCGCCGCAGTGGGATATCTGCTACCCGGAGGACTCATCGATCCTGCAGATGATCGCCCACGACTCGGCGAAGCGGGAGGCTCCCGGCAGCCATGTCCTGGTCGCCCAGGCCCAGCCCCGCTGGTCCCGCCAGGAGCTGGAGAACGATCCGGAGGGCTGGAAGCAATCGATGCTGGCCGAACTGGAGCGGATCACCGGCCTGGCGGAACCGTCCCGCCTGTGGTGTCAGGCCCACCGCTGGCGTTACGCCCGACTGGACGCGGGCAGCGAACTGGCGCAGCCGCTGATGGTGGAGATCGCCGGCGCCCGGTTGGGCCTTTGCGGCGAATTGTTCTCGCCGGGTAACGGGATCGAAGCGGCCTGGCTCTCGGGCACGCGTTTGGCGGACCGCCTGATCGGCCCGACGGAAAGCGCTACTCGCTGACCGGTTCCTCGATCACCACTTCGTCGCTCTGCTCACTCATCCGTGGACGCCCCGCAAAGTCGATGTGGTGCCCCGACCGGTTGGCCTTGGTCTCGAGATAGAAGCGGTTGTGATGGTTCGGCGGAATGGTGTGCGGCAAACGCCGGGAGACGGTCACCCCGTACTGGGTCAGCTGGGAGACCTTCTCGGGGTTGTTGGTCATCAACTGCACCGACTTCACGCCCAGGCTGCGGATCATGTGGGCGGCAACCGCATAGTCCCGCTCGTCGTCGCGGAAACCGAGGGCGAGATTGGCCTCGACGGTATCCATCCCGGTGTCCTGCAGCGAATAGGCGCGGATCTTGTTGGTCAGGCCGATGCCCCGCCCTTCCTGGCGCAGGTAGAGCAGCAGCCCCCGCTCGTGTTCGGAGATCTTGCGTAGCCCGGCTTCGAGTTGATCCCGGCAATCGCAACGCAGGGACCCGAGGGCGTCTCCGGTCAGGCACTCGGAGTGCAGCCGCGTGGTGACATCCTCGGCGCCGATCACGTCGCCGTGAACGATTGCGACGTGCTCTTTCTGATCGCGGTTGTTGTAGAAGGCGACGATGCGGAAGTCGCCGAAGCGGGTGGGGAGTTCCGCCACCGCCACGACCCGCACGCATACCTGGTGGGTGCCGAAGCCGTCGCAATCGTGTTCACGATCGCGTTCCACCAGGTCGTCGAGGGTCCGAATCGATTCGTGCATGTCCTTCTCCCGAGCCAAACCAGTC
>CAZBZH010000210.1:0-7494 GCA_964496265.1 uncultured Acidobacteriota bacterium
CCCAGGCCTAGTCCGCCGCCGCGGCCTCTGCGATCGCCGTAGCGCACCGGATCGGCCTGGCGGTAGCGGAAGTTTTCCCGTTCGCTGCTGGTGCTCCGCTCGCCGATCAGCCGCTCGATCTCCTTGACCTTGCGCTCGTCCCGGGGCGTGACCAGCGACGCGGCGTGACCGCTGCGCTCCGCCCGGCCGGTGCGGCCGATACGGTGCACGTAGTCCGACGACTGCATCGGCAGGTCGTAGTTGATCACCAGGTCGATATCGGTGATGTCCAGTCCGCGAGCGGCCACGTCGGTGGCGACCAGCACGTCGAACTCGCCGTCACGGAACGCCTTGAGCGCCCGCTCACGGTTCGCCTGGGACAGCAGGCTCGATAGCGAGACCACCTCGTGGGCATCTCGCCGCAAACGCAACGCCAGCTCCGAGGTGCCCTTCTTGGTCGCGATGAACACCAGGGTCTTGACCGCCCGGCGGCGGCGCAGAATCTCGAGCAGCAGGTCGGTCTTCTGGGAATCGGCCACCGGGTAGAGCGCGTGGTCCACCCCGCCGGCAACCTTCGTCTGAGCGCTCATGCGCACGATCTCGGGGTGCATCATGTAGCGCTCGGCCAGTTCGCGAACCTCGTCGGAGAAGGTCGCGGAGAACAGCATCGACTGGCGGCTCATCGGCATCTTGCGCAGGATCGCGTCCATGTCGTTGATGAAGCCCATGTCCAGCATGCGGTCGGCCTCGTCCAGCACCAGATACTTGACCTTGCGTAGCGAGAGCCACGCCGAGTTGACGAAATCGAGCAGTCGGCCCGGGGTCGCCACCAGCAGCTCGCAGCCCTCGGTCAGCAGCCGCTTCTGTTCGGCGGTGGAGGTCCCCCCATAGGCGACGATGGTGCGCAGGCCGAGGTGTCGTCCGAACTTCACCGCTTCCTTGCCGACCTGCTGGGCCAGCTCGCGGGTCGGGCAGATCACCACCGCCTGGGGACTCTTCGAGCCGTCGAACACCATGCGGTGCAGGATCGGCAACAGGTAGGTCAGGGTCTTGCCGGTACCGGTCTCGGCGACCCCGATCAGGTCGCCCCCCTTCATCAGCGGCGGGATCGCCGCCGACTGGATCGGAGTCGGTGTCTCGTAGCCGGCATCGTCGAGGGCTTGCTGGACACCCTCGCGAAAGTCGTAGTCACGGAACTTGGCCGTCACGTCTTCGGGCGGTTTGGTCTCGGAGGTCATGTTCTCGCCGGGAAAGCGGGGCGGAGCCCCTTGAGATTGGGAGCCCCGGTCGAGAACGCAACGAAAGGCGCGCGCCCCGGAAGGACGTTTGAGTAGGGACCTGATGCGATGGCCGACACCCGGCTAGGCCGTGGTCTCGGGGTGAGGCTGCTGAACCAACGCGCGGATCTCGGCGTCTTCCAGCAGGCGGTCGGACTGCTTGGCCGCGTCGAAGATGCGGTCGACATCTTCCTGGACCGTCTCGAAGCCGTGCTGCTGCAGCCAGAAGATGACGTTGGAACGACCGCTCATCGGACCGATGCGGATCTTCTGGCGCAGGCCGAAGTCGCCGGCCACGACGCCGGAGTAGATCCGGTCGGCCAGCCAATCGTCACCCTTGTTGTAGGCCTTGATCACCGCCGCGGCATGCACCCCGGTGGCGGTCTCGAACGCGTCGGTGCCGACCACCGGATAGTTCGACGGCACCGGCACGCCCATGGCCTCGGAGACCAGCGCGCAGTACTCGCCGAGAGCGGTCAGGTCGCGATCGATCCAGCCCAGGAGCTTCAGGTTGACCAGCAGCAGATCGATCTCGGTGTTGCCGGCCCGCTCACCAATGCCGATGGCGCAGCCGTGGACCCGGGTCGCGCCGGCTCGGATGGCGGCCAGACTGTTGATCAGCCCCATACCCCGGTCGCGGTGCCCGTGCCAGTCGATCTCGACGTCCTGGCCGCCCGCTTCATCGAGCACGCCGCGCAGGAACTTGACCAGCGACGCCGCGCCCGAAGGGGTCGCGTGCCCCACGGTGTCGGTCACGCAGACACGGCTCGCGCCGCAGCGCACCGCCGTGCTGTAGAGGCGGCGGATGGTCTCGGGCCGGGCGCGGATGGTGTCCTCGGTGACGTACATCGTCGGCAGGCCCGCCTTGACCGCGTAGGTCAGCGCTTCCTCGGTGCACTTCAGCAGGAAGTCCTCGTCCCAGCTCTCGGTGTAGAGCCGGATCGGCGAGGAACCGATGAACAGCGACGCTTCGATCGGCAGGCCGACCCGCTGGGAGATTTCTTCCATCGGGCGGACGTCGGCGATGACCGTGCGGCCGGCGCAGTTGGGCCGGATGGCCAGCTTGGCCTCGACGATCTCGCGGCAGAGCGCCTCGACGTCGGCCACCGCGCGGGGCCCGGCGCCGGGCAGCCCGACGTTGGTGCTCTCGATGCCCAGGTCGTTCTGCAGGTGCAGGATGCGCTTCTTGGCCTCGATCGGCGGGTCGATGACCGACGGAGACTGCAGGCCGTCGCGCAGCGTCTCGTCGTCGAGCATGATCTTTGCCGGGCGGTATTCCGCCTCGGTCCCGTCGTAGAGATTCCAGTCGTGAATTAGATCTTGATGGTCCATGGCGCGGCTATCGTAGCGGGCGGCGGTGAACAGCGTCAAATAAGGCGATTTTCGCCCTAAGATCGCCCCTCACCAGCCGGACCGGTCGCTACATCAGAAGTAGTTCTTGCTCTTGAGCAACTGCAGGTGGCGGCGCATCCCGCGGATCCCCCCTCGCATCAGGAAGCGGGCCCGCACGGTCTCGGTATCCCGGGGGAAGGCCGCCGGCAGCGGGGGCAGCACCACCTCGTTCAGCGCGTCCACCGCCGACTGATCCAGCGGGAAACAGCCCGCCGGCGTCTCCACCGAGACGCCGGTCACGTGACCGTTGCGCTCGATGGTGAACACCACCCGGTTGTCGTGGTTGAGAAACATGCCGTTCTTGAGTCCCCAGCGGTTGAACTCCTCGGCGGAGAACAGCAGCCGCCGGTGCCAGGCCCGCCAGATGGCGACGTAGACCTGGCGGCCGTAATCGTCCCAGTCGAAGTCCGGGCTGGAGAACTCCAGGTTGCCCACACCGTAGTTGGACAGGCTGCGCAGCTGGCTGGGGTCGATCTCGAAGTTGAGCTTGTCCGGGTCCGGTGGCTCGATCGGCTCCTCCCGGGCCCGGCCGTCCCGCACCGCCTTGTCGAAGTCCTGCAGCGCCCGGCCCAGATCGAAGCCCGACGGGGTGCCTTCCCGGTTCGGCTCGAGGGACCCGCCCCGCTCGCCCGAGGAGTAGCTACCGTCATCGGAAGGGTCGAAGGTCGTGCCGGGATCTCGCGAGGGATCGTCGCCGGCCCGGTCCGGCTGCTCCAGGGCGGCCAGGTCCGGAGCCTGGGTCGCGGCCTCGGCGGAAGATTGCTCCGGCGTCGGTTCGTCGGCCGGTTCCGGACTGGGCATCGACGGCTCGGGGATCGCCTCCGGGTTTCCGGTCGGCGCCGGATCGGTGCCGTCCGCGAGGGAGGGTACCGCCATCACGATCTCCTCCATCGGCTCCTCGGCCGGCTGCTCGAGCGCCTCCTCGGCCACCGCGGGAGCTTCCTCGGCGGTGTCGGTCAGATCGAAGGTGATCGACTTTTCCTCGGGTTCGTCATCGGCGGCCTCGGAGGCGGGAATCAACATGAACAGCAGGATCAGCAGCAGATGCACCCCGACCGAAACCACCAGGGCCAGGGCCAGGCGGCGCGCGGAAGGGTCGGTCGGTTCGCGTCGGGTTGCGTTCATGGGGCAAATCGATTGTACCGGGAGACGACCGGGACGCCATCGAGGTGTCGCCGCGCGGATCGTCGAGCGCGGTCAGAACTCCGCGAGCAATCGCGCCTCGTCATGAAAGGCCCGGCGCACCGCCTGAAACCCACGGTCCTGAACCCGGGGATGCACCCGGTTCGACAGCAGCACCAGGCTGACGCCGCTCTCGGGCACCAACCACAGCGAGGTGCCGCTGAATCCGGTATGCCCGGGGCTCTCGTCAGGCAGCAGGTCCCGGGCGGCACGGGTGGCCGAGGCGGCCTCGAACCCGAAGCTGCGCCCGTTGGCGCCCATATGAAGCAGGCGTTCCCGGGACGGCTCCGAGAGGGCCAACCGTTGGGGCGCCAGGATCTCCCGAGCGATCGCGGCCACCCCGTCCGCGGTGCCGAACAGGCCCGCGTGCCCGGCCACCCCGCCGAGTCCGGCGGCGTTTCCGTCGTGAACCTCCCCCTGGAGTCGATGGGTCCGCACCTGCAGTTCGATGCCCCGGTCCCGGGCCATCCCCTGCTCGTAGCGGTTGCCCTCCTCGGTCGGCGCCGCCGTGTCGGCGTCCACCGGCCCGAACCCGAGGTCGAGGCCCAGGGGCCCGGCGACCCGCGTGCTGAACAGCCGGTCGAGAGCGTGCCCTGCCGCCCGCTCCAGGGCGAAACCCAGCAGCAGGTAACCCAGATCGGAGTAGACGGTTTGCCCCGGCTCGACCCGGGGAATGCGGGCGATGGAGCGGAGGTAGTCCTCGCGGCTCGAGCCCTCGGCGTAGAGGGGCGCCCAGGCGGGTAACCCACCCCGATGGGCCGCGAGATCCGTCGCGGTGACCGAGCCGTGAGGCCCCTCGGCGAGTTCGGGCAGCCACTCGGTCAGCGGAACGTCGAGATCGAATTCTCCGTCCTGGGCGCTCAGTACCGCACAGAGCGCCGTGGCCAGCGGCTTGGTCAGCGACGCCAGATCGTAGACCGTCTGCGCCGATGCGGGAATCGCCCCCTCGTCGGCGCTGCGGCGGCCCACGGCCCCCTGGGACAGGCAGCGTCCCTCACGCTCGACCCACCACACCGCACCGGGCATCCAGCCGTCGGCCACGAAGAAGGAGAGCCGTTCGGCAATCGGATCGCCGGCGGAGGAAAAAGTCACTGACGGGCGGGGTGCGCTTCGATCGCCGCGTTGACGCGGAAGGCCAGGTCGAGCACCTTGCGCCCCTGCCGGCCGTCGATCCGCGGCATCTCGCGGCTTCGCACCGCATCGATGAAGGCCGAGAGTTCGTTGCCCAGCGGCTCGCCGTCATCGACGGGGAGTTGGTCGTGGCGAATCTCCGGCGCCGCACCTTCCCGGGGCAACAGCTGGAAGCGCTCGACCTTCTTCTGCACGGTGTCGCAGCTCATGTACGTCCGCGCCTGGAACACCCGAACTCGACGGATCGGATCGGCGGAGATGCGGCTCGAGGTCAGGTTGGCGACGCAGCCCGACGCGAAACGAATGCGCGCGTTGGCGATATCGACCTTGTCGGTCAGTGCCGCCACGCCGACGGCGTCCACTTCGACCGGATCGGTACCGTCCAGCGCCAGCATCAGGTCCAGGTCGTTGATCATCAGATCCAGCACCACATCGATATCGGTGCTGCGGGCGGTGAACGCGGCCAGCCGGTGCACCTCGAAGAAGCGAGGACGCTCGACCGCCCCGGCCATGGCGAGAACCGCCGGGTTGAACCGTTCGGTGTGGCCGACCATCAGGATCCGGTCGTTCTCCGCGGCGGCCCGGACCATGGCGTCCGCTTCGTCCAGGGTGGTCGCGATCGGCTTCTCGACCAGCACGTCGCAGCCGGCGCGCAGCAACGGCTCGGCGACTTCGCGGTGGTAGGCGGTGGGCACCGCCACGCTGACCGCCCGGACCCGGCCCGGGAGCTCCTCGAACCGCGGGATCACCTCGCAGCCGTACTCCGAGGCCATCGCCGCCGCGCGTTCGGCGTCCTGATCGACGATACCGACCAGGGTCACCCCGGGCATCGAGGCGTAGAGTCGAGCGTGGTGGCGTCCGAGGTGGCCGACACCGACGACGGCGACGGGGATCGAATCCTGGGACATGGCCACCCTCCTCCTAGCGGACCACGCCGCGCTTGCTGCTGCGCACGAAATCGAGGAAGTAGCGCACCTCCTCGTGCTCGCCATGCTCCTGCTCGACCTGCGGGATCGCTTCCTCGAGGGTCAGCTTGGCGCGGAACAGGGTGCGGTAGCAGGCTTTCAACGCCCGGATCGTCTCGGCGGAATAGCCCTTGCGCCGCAACCCGACGATGTTGAGGCCGTGGCTCTCGGCGCGATTGCCCACGGTCAACACCCAGGGCATCGCGTCCTGGGTCACCACCGAGTAGCCGCCGATGAAGGCGTGGCGGGCGACCCGGCAGAACTGGTGAACCCCGCTGTAGGCGCCGACGGTGGCGTCGTCGCCGACCTCGACGTGACCGGCCAGGGTCGCGGCGTGGGCGAAGATGATGCGGCTTCCGATCTGGCAATCGTGCCCGATGTGGGTCAGGCCCATCAGCAGGTTGTCGTCGCCGACCCGGGTCAACCCTCCGCCGCCGGGGGTGCCGCGATTGACCGTGACGTACTCACGAATCTTGTTGCGGGAGCCGATCTCGACCTGAGTCGGCTCGCCGTCGTACTTGAGGTCCTGGGGCGCGGAGCCCAGCGAGGCGAAGGCGAAGACCTCGTTCTCCTCACCCAGCGAGGTGTGCCCGGTCACCGTGACGTGGGAAATCAGGCGGGTCCCGTCACCGATCCGAACGTCGGCACCGACGATGCAGAAGGGGCCGACGAACACGCCGGCGCCCAGCTGAGCGCCGGGCTCGACCACGGCCCTGGGATCGATGGTGGTCTCGGCCACGCTACTTCCGATCCTGCATCACCGAGAGAATCTCTCCCTCGGCAGCCAGTTCGCCGTCGACCTCGGCCCGGGCCTTCATCCGGGCGCTGGTCGGCCGCAGGTGGATCACGTCGAGAATCAGCCGCAGCTGATCGCCGGGCACCACGGCGCGGCGGAAGCGCGCCTTGTTGATCCCGGCGAAGTAGACCAGCTTGTCCTTGCGGTCGGGCACCTCGTTGAGCACCAACAGCGCCCCGGCCTGGGCCATGGCCTCGATGATCAGCACGCCCGGCATCACCGGAGTCCCGGGGAAGTGTCCCGGGAAGAACGGCTCGTTCATGGTGACGTTCTTGAGGGCGACGATCCGCTGCTTGCGCTCGATCTCCTCGACCCGGTCGATCAGGAGAAAGGGGTAGCGGTGCGGAATCGTCTCGAGAATGCCCCGAATGTCCATCTCCATCGCAGGTCAGTCCTCATCGCCGGTGGAAGCGCCCTCGAGGGCGGCCAGCCGGGCTTCCAGCTTTCTCAGTTCGCTGCGCATCTCCGGCAGACGCTTGAGCGCCGCCTGGGCTCGTTTCCAGACCCGATGATCGACCGCCGGAGTCCCGGCGAGAAACTGTCCCCCCGGCTGATCCGAGAAGACCGCGCTCTTGGCCGCCACCACCGTGTGGTCGCCGACCTGGACATGGCCCACGATGCCGCTCTGTCCGGCCACCGTGACCCGCTTGCCGAGCTTGGTGCTGCCGGCCACCCCCGACTGGGCCACCAGGATCGTTCCGGCTCCGATCTGCACCCCGTGGGCGACCATCACCAGGTTGTCGATCTTGGTCCCCTGCCCGATCACCGTATC
>CAZBZH010000211.1:0-7462 GCA_964496265.1 uncultured Acidobacteriota bacterium
AGTTGGGCTGGGAGGGCTTCGCCTCCAAGGTGCCCTGGATCATCCCGGGCATCCTCGGTTTCTTCGCCCTGCTGTCCCTGCTGTGGGCGGTGCGTGACCTGAGAGGCGGCGGCGAGCGACGCCTCGCGCCCTGGTCTGCGCAAAACGAGGTGCTGTTCTGGATCGTCATCGCCATCTTCCCGCTGCTGCTGGTGCTCTACCGCTTCACGCCGCTGGGACCCGATTCATCGGATCAGATGGCGAGCCTCGCGTCGCTGTTGCAACTCGTGCTGATCAACGCCGCGGCCTACCCCTGGGGGCGCGGGTCCTCGGGAGCCTGATCCTCGCGCTGTCGGCGCTCTCGGCGGTAGCTCCCGCAGCGGCGGTCGAGCCCCGTCCCCTCGACGGTGTGTCCCGGCGGGTGATGGAGCGGATCCAGAGCCTGCGGGAAGAGAACAACCTTCCGCCGCTGACCCGGACGGAATCCCTGGACGCGGTGGCGACCGCCCGGGCGATCGATCTGGCTCAGCGGGATCACTCGATGCGCATGCGCGGCCGGGGGGCGCTCTCCGCCGCCGTGCGGGAAGCCGGGGTCGCCGCCGCTCGCAGCTACGAGTTCTTCGGGATGCGGCGCGGCCGGGATCTGGTGCCCGGCTTCAGTCAGTCGATCCGTTCCCACGGCACCACCCGCAAGAACCTGCTCGATCCGGAGTTCGCACGCGCCGGTCTCGCCGCGGTCGCCGCCGAGGACGGCTGGACCATGTTGATTCTGGTATTGGTTCAGGACCGGCCGGCGCCGCCGGAACCGAAGAAGCTGGAGCAACAGGCGTTCAAGGCGGTCAACAAGGCCCGTGAGGCCCACGGCGTGGGCAAGCTGCGCTGGTGGAAGCCGCTCAACGGTACGTCGCGCAAACACAGCGAGGAGATGGCGCGGTTGGGCTACGTCGGACACGACTCACCCAGCGGCACCGATCCCGGCGATCGGTTGCGCTACGACGGCGTCTCCTGCCGGGCCTACGCCGAGAACATCCAGAGCAGCTACGGCTACCTCGATCCGGTTCAGCGCGCCGTGGATGACTGGCTGGCAAGTCCCGGTCACCGGGAAAACATGCTCGACCCCCGCTTCACCCACAGCGCCATGGGGGTCGCCGTTACCGAGAAGGGGCAGATCCTGTTCACCCAGATGTTCTGCGTCCCGATGTGAGCGCAAGCGACGACACCCAGCCTGGCGAGCGCGACGATCGTGTCCGCGGCCGTTACGCGCCGAGCCCCACCGGCGAGATCCATCTGGGAAACGCTTCCAGCGCGCTCTGCGCATGGCTCTCGATCCGCGCCCGGGATGGCCTCTTCGTCATGCGCATGGAAGACCTCGACGCCGGCCGTTCGCGCCCTGAGCTGGCCGGCCGGCTGCTCGATGACTTGCGTTGGCTCGGTCTCGATTGGGACGAGGGTTGCGGGGAGCCGGGGGAGTACGGGCCCTACGTCCAGTCCGAGCGGACCGCGAGTTACGAGCAGGCGTTCGATCGGCTGAAGGAGGCGGGACGGCTCTATCCCTGTTTCTGCAGCCGCAAGGACATCGCCGCCGCGGCCAGCGCGCCCCAGAGCGCCGCGCCGCAAGGGGCGGCTCCGGCGGTCGCCGCCGAAGCGAGCGAGCGACTCTATCCCGGAACGTGCCGCGATCTGGACCCTGCCGAGGCCAGGCGGCGCATCGAGGACGGCAAGCGTCACGCCTGGCGGTTGCGTGTTGCCGCCGCCGATCGCCCGGACTTCGACGACCTGGTCTGCGGCCGCTGGGAAGGCGCCGCGCAGCAACCGCCCGGTGACTTCGTGGTGCGCCGTTCCGACGGCGCCTTCGCCTACCAGCTCGCCGTGGTCGCCGACGACGCGGCGATGGCGATCAACGAGGTGGTGCGCGGTAACGACCTGCTCTCCTCGACGCCCAAGCAGCTGTTGCTCTACCGGGCGCTGGGTCTACCCTTGCCGGTGTTCGGCCACGTGCCGCTACTGGTCGACGGCGAGGGGGTGCGGCTGTCCAAGCGCCAGCAGGGGATCACCTTGCGGGAGCTCCGGGAGCGAGGCCTGACAGCCGAGCAGGTGGTGGGGTACCTTGCACACCTGCTGGGTCTGCGGGAGCGTCCGGTTCCCGTGTCTCCGTCGGTGTTGGCCGACGGGTTCGAGCTCGCTGCGCTACGGTCCACCCCGCGCATCGTGACCGTCGATCCGGCAGAGATCGGCTGAAGCGCGCCGGCCCGACGGCATCGGGTTCACGGCCGCGCACCAGGGCCCCGAGGGGCGGGAGAACACCGTAGTGAAGATCAAACCGTTTCGCGGCTGGCGTCCGCGCCGCGAGCTCGCCGACAAGATTCCGAGCCTGCCCTACGACGTGATGGATTCCGACGAGGCCCGTGTGCTGGCCGAGGGAGATCCCCACACCTTCCTCCACGTGGTCAAGCCGGAGATCGATCTGGATCCTTCGATCAGCGTCTACGACGACCGGGTCTACGACCGGGGCCGCGCCAACCTCAAGGGGCTGATGGACTCGGGCGATCTGGCGCGAGACGAGGCGCCCGCCTTCTATCTCTATCGGGTCTCGATCGAGGGGCACAGCCAGCTCGGCCTGGTCGCCGCCGCCGCCGTCGATGACTACCGGGACGGCAAGATCAAGCGCCACGAGTTCACCCGGCCGGAGAAGGAAAACGACCGGACCCGCCACATCGAGACGATGCAGGCCCACCCCGGGCCGGTGTTCCTGACCTACCGTCCGGTGCCCGAACTGACCGCGCTGCTGAACGCCCTGTCCCGGGAAGACGCCACCGTCGACTTCACCGCCGTCGATGGTGTGCGCCACGAACTGTGGCCGGTCAGCGATGTCGAAACTTGCGCGAAGATAGAGGGGATGTTCGCCCGAATTCCCGCCACCTACGTGGCCGACGGCCACCATCGGGCAGCCGCCGCCTCCCGGGCCGGCGCCTCGTTGCGGGAACGGCTGGAGGAGCCCACGGGCCAGGAGCCCTGCAACTACTTCCTGGCCGTGCACTTCCCCTCGGATCAGATGCGGATCCTCGACTACAACCGCATCGTCAAGGATCTCAACGGCCTGACCCCCGCCGACCTGCTGGAGAAGATCAAGGCCGCCGGCTACAGCATCCGCGAGGACTGGAAACCGCGCCGGGCCGAGCATCCCGAGACCTTCGGCATGTACGTCGACGGCCGTTGGTTCTGCCTGGTCCCCGGCGGCCCGGTGATCGACGGCCGGGAGGGCACCGCCCGGCTGGACGTCTCGATCCTGACCGAGACGGTGCTGCAGCCGATCCTGGGCATCGGCGACCCCCGTAGCGACAAGCGCATCGAGTTCGTCGGCGGCATCCGCGGGATGGACGAACTGGAGCGCCGGGTCGACTCCGGCGACTGGGGCGTGGCCTTCTCGCTCTATCCGACCAGCATGGACAGCGTGATGCAGGTCGCCGACGCCGGCGAGGTCATGCCACCCAAGAGCACCTGGTTCGAGCCCAAGCTCCGTTCCGGCATGGTGGTGCTGTCGCTGGAAGGGGAGACCCTTTAAGGGTGGCGGGCCGGGTTCGGACCCGGCCCTATTGCAAGATTCCCCCTTTTTCGGTTTAATTCGGCCACCACTGGAGGCGCCCCACGCCGCGCCCGAGCGGAGCCGCTGTCGTTAACCGGCGAGGAGACCGTACCGAAGGGCACCCGATTCCACCCATAGATTCGATGGTTATGGGTGCCCTTGTGGGTGGATCATGCAGCTTTCCGTTCCCGTCGACTCCGCGACCCTGCGGGTCATCGCCCGTCTGGACAGCCTTCGAGGGGCCTGGTCCCAGGGTCCGGGGCTCCGCACCGACCGCCTGGAACAGCTCCGGGCCGCGGCCACGGTCCAGTCGATCGGTTCCTCCTGCCGCCTCTCCGGCGTGCGGCTGACCGACGCCGACGTTAGCGGGCTGTTGCGAGACTCCGCGGCGCTCCATCCCGAGCGCCCGGTGGCGGTGTCCTACGCCCGGGCGATGGACTGGGCCGGGCTCGATACCGGCCAGCCGCTGGACGAGGACCGTCTGCGCCGGCTCCACGCCATCGTCTCGGGAGCCAGCCCCGACTCCGGCCCGAGCCCCTGGCGGGACAAGGTCTCCCAACCCGAGGCCTTCGGCCCCGACGGCAAGGCGCTGGGCCGGGTATTCTCGACCCTGCCGCCCCGCCTGATCGAGGCCAAGATCGACAAGCTACTCGGCTGGCACGAACTGGAGGTGCGTTCGGCGGAGACCCACCCGGTGCTGGCCGCCGGGGTGTTCACCCTCGGCTTTCTTTCGGCGAGTCCGTTCGACGGCGGCAACGGCCGGATGGCCCGGTTGCTGGAACGCGCCGGCTACGCCCACGTGCGTTACTCCAGCCTGGAGCGGATCTTCGAGGAGACCCACCTCGAGTTCCTCGACGCCCAGGACGCCTCGGCGACCCGGCTGTGGTCCGGCGACGCCCAGCTCAAACCCTGGCTCGACTACTTCCTGCAGTCGCTGGAGCTTCAGCTGGAACGGGTCGAGCGCGTCCTCGACCGGGAGCGCCAGGCGGTGCGGCTCTCGCCGCTCCAGCGCTTGATCCTCGACATCGTCGCGGAGCACGGCGAGGCGGAGACGGCGCTGCTGCTGGAGGCCACCGGGGCCAACCGCAACACCCTCAAGGACAACATGCGCAAGCTGGTCGACGCCGGCCTGGTCGAGCGCCTGGGGCAGCGCCGCGGCACCCGCTACCGCCTGGCGTCGTCGCTGATGACCGACCCCTTCGACGCCGGCAGCGCCGGCGCCGAGCACTGACGGCGGGGTGGCCACGGTACGTCTTTCGGCGTTCTGTCGGGCGCATAGCAAGCCGCGTTTGGGGCTCTTGCCCGCGGCACGACGAAGAACGACCGGACAGTGTCGTACACTCATAGAAGAAGCTGATTCCCGCCAATCGGTGCGGCACTACGCTGGCTCGAACGAGGGTATGTGATGAGTGGGTCTCGAATTCAGATTCCCAACGAACTGGGTGACAAGGCGCTGTGTGCGTTCTTCAGTGGGTGGGAATGGTTCGACGATCCGAGGTCTCCAGTCACGCTTGATTTCTCGACGTGTGGCTTTGTCGCGCCGTGGGCGGCGACTCTGTTCGCGGCCTACGGGATATGGCTCAAAGAAGTACGCGGGAAGGAGGTGATGTTGTGGATTGACGACTCATCGTCGACTGGACAGTACTTGATTCAGTCCAATCTTCCGCAGTTGCTTCAGCAAGATGTGAAGCCCTACCCGCCTGCCAGTTCAAACCGCGTGTTTCCCCTTACTAGGTTCTCTAGTAGTGGAGAGATCGTGCAATGTGCAAAAGCACTCCTCTCGTTGCTGCAGTTGGAAGATGGGGAAATGGCGGATGCAGTACGCTACGCGTTGATCGAACTTCTTCGGAACGTTGTTCAGCACTCTCGGAGTCGGGTGGGAGGGCTAGTTCACGCTGTCTACTACCCGAGCACAGGACTTGTTGACCTCGTCGTAGCCGATATTGGCTGCGGCATACGTGCTGCTTTGCGCGAACGATACGCGGAGATAGGTTCCGACTTCAAGGCCGTGAAGTTCGCGCTGCAGCCCCATGTGTCCGGAACGTTCTCGCGAGGGGCATATGCGTCAATGCAAAGCAATGCGGGGCTTGGCTTGTTCTTCATCAAAGAGATAGCGACCCGAGCCGGCGGAGGATTCTTCCTCGGTTCGGGGAGTATGCTCGCCGATCTCTGGGGGAGCCGAGACGGGTCGCCAGGGAAGCGCTACTTCACTTCAAGGACTCCCGGGTGGCGAGGAACTTTTGCGTTGCTTCAACTCCGAAGGGACCAGATTGGGGAGTTCGAAGGCTTGCTTGAGACATGCAGGACAATTGCGGCTGCGGTCCGCAAAGACCCAACCGAACTCAATTTGGACTTTATTGACGAAGTGCCGGAGATTGATGGCTTGACGGTAGTGCGGGTGTGCGATTTTGAGGAGAACGTGGAAAGGGCGGGGCAAATTGTCGAGCAATTGATTCTGCCAGCCCTAGAGCGTGATGGCCTTGTGGTGTTGGATTTCTCGGGGATCCGCGCGGCGACCCAGTCTTTCGTGCACGCACTAACCTACCGAATCTTCAGGGACGGAAAGAACGTAGATACGATTCTCTCAATCGCGCGCGCGGATGCAGCGTCAAGAGAGGCTGTGCGGGCGGTCGCAGCCTACGCGATTGTTGGGAAGAAGTAGGGGCGGTGGCCGCATCCAAGGCCGCAGCCAAGCGCTCGCAAGGATTGGAAACAGTACGAACCGACGTTTCAGTTGGAGCGGAGGCTGACGCTCTATCTGCAGCCATCGCGGAGTCTAGCTGTTCAGATCGACAGCCGAGAAAGTTGTTGCCGGGGTAGTTGTATTTCTGCTGACTTGGTTTCTTAGCTTTGCTAGTTCGTCCTGGCTGCGTGAAGATGCCGAGGTCTTCCTTGGGCCGAATATCCATGTCGGTGATCAAGAGTACTTCTGTCTAACCGTGGTGAATCGATCGCATTCGTCGATTCAAGATTTGAGAGTAGCGGTTCCGCAGCCGTTCAATCTTGAGCATATTGTCACATCACACCCGGTGACCTTTGAGATGTTGGGTGGCGCAAGTGGCTCGGCTCGAAGTGTAAGCGTCTCCGATTTGGAAGGACGAACTTCTACGCAGCTCCTTGTTCCAGTGTCCAAGGCGAGTGATTCAATGGCTGTGAGGGTCATCAATCCGAAGAGTGCAGACGTTGTCGTTCAGAAACATGACCGCTTGAGGCGCCTGTCGGGTAGGCGGGCCGCCGATGCCTTGGGGCCTGCCTTGATCAACGCCCTGTTCTTCGCTTTGTTCGCGTACGTCGCAACTCGGTTGGTCGAACGCCTGGAAGTCAAAGCCAAGGATCTCGTCGAGCGATCAGAGAAGCTCAATCGCGATCGAGAGCTCCTGGAGGAAGAAGTCAGGAGGACGCGCGAGATCGCGGGGCGCATGAAGATACATATGTACCGGCGGCAATCGCACTACTCTCGGGAGTTGGAGTTTTGGCGAAACACGCTACGAAAGACGTTGGGCCGGAAGGACGCCGGTCTGGCCCGTGCCTTGATCGACTCGATCATTGACGGCTTGCGTACGCACGCGACTCGAAACCGGGTTGACCTCGATCTCGAGAGCCTTGAGGCACTTGCTGCGGAATCAGGCCCGACCCCAAAGACAGATAGCTAGGCAAAGTCTGTCGAACTGTCTGCCCGCAATGAACGCTACTCCGCAGATTGAAGCATATCGAAGGCTGGCCCGTCTGATGCGGTAGCAGAAGGTCGACGCGGTGAAAGCCGACAGTAATCGCCTAGAGCTTCTGCTCGACCACCTGGCGAATCACCTCCGCCTGGGCCCGCGCCTCGGCGATCAGCTCCTCGGTCTCCTCCTTCATCGCCGGCGCCACCGAGGCGTCGCCGATGCTGCCCAGGTTGAT
>CAZBZH010000212.1:0-7460 GCA_964496265.1 uncultured Acidobacteriota bacterium
AGAGCAACATGCCCAGGGAGTAGACGTCGGCCCGGGTATCCACGTCATCAGGCCGTCCCCGGGTCTGCTCCGGGCTCATGTACTGCAGGGTGCCCTTGATCATCCCGACCTCGGTCACCTGGGTCGCCTCGGCATCCATCGCCCGGGCCAGGCCGAAGTCGAGGACCTTGATCTGCGGCAGCCCCAGCTCGCCGGAGGACGCGCCGCTCTGGCTCGCGCTCTCCTGGGCTTCGCTGACCAGCACGTTGGCCGGTTTGAGGTCGCGGTGAATGACGCCCCGCTGGTGGGCGTGCTGGACCGCCTCACAGATCCGCCGGAACAGCTTCAGCCGGAAGCCGAGTTCGTTCTCGTTGTCCACCGGCGGCCGTGTCTTCAGGTAGTCGTCCAGCGGCAGGCCCCGCACCAGCTCCATCACCAGATAGGGCTGGCCCTCGTCGGTGTGGCCGACCTGGTGGATCGCGGCGATGCCCGGGTGCTTGAGCCGCGCCAGCATGTCCGCTTCCCGCTGGAACATGCGCAGTTGGGCTTCGTTGGCGAAGGCGCCGGCGCGGACGACCTTCAGCGCGACCCGGCGCCGTGGCTCTGCCTGCTCGGCCTCGTAGACGACCCCCATGCCCCCCTCGCCCAGGCGGGACAGGATGCGGAACGGTCCGATGGAGTCGGGCAGGGCGGTCGCCTTCTGTCCGTCGTAGTCGGCCGCGGAGCCGTCGATGGTCGGCGCTTCGGCGGAGTCGAGGCCGTGCCCCGAGTCTCCGTCGTCATTTGGAAACACCTCTCCCGAGGATCCGTCAATGGTGGGATCGTCGCTGCTCAACCGGCCCCCTCTCTCGCGGCGGTGGACACCGCATCCGGGAGCATACCGGAACCGGGGGCGAAACGGGCTAGCCCATCCTCTCGCTGGTGGCCGCTAGTGGTCCTGGTTCAGGCCGACGAAGCGCACGACGGTGTCGACGTAGTTCTTGCCCTGCATGTCCTGGGCGGAGAAGTGCAGGCAGCCGCTGACGTGGTCCGGCGTGGAGGAAACCACGGTCAGCGTGCCCTTGATCGAGAAGTACCCGCTGAGGCCGACGATGCCCTCTCGGGGAACGATATTGACCACGAACTGTCCCGGGGCGGGGGTCGCGTCGGTTCCGATGTAGTCGACGATCGGGTAACGGCCCGGCTCCGGGCGTTCCTTGCCTGGTGTGTAGAACAGGACAGCGCCCTTGCCCCCGGGCACGGTCATGTGCATCGCGTAGCCCCGCTCCTCGCTGGAGCCGCCGGCAAAGCCGCTCAGTTCGGCGGTACGCGACGGGGATTCGATCACGGCAGCCTCGAAATAGCCGCCGCGGCCCGGCTCCAGGCCGCTCACGTCGCAGGCCGGTGGATCCGCCGCCAGGAGGCCGCTCACGGCAAGCAACAGGATGCAGGGGAGTGCCGGGGCCAGCTTGTGTTTCATCGATGTTCTCCGGATGAGGTTCATGCCTATTCTATCGTCGTCCGTCGCATCGATCTGTTTGGTCGATCTCGCCCGGCTGGTGTTACGCCCCGGCCGTAGGGCCGACATACCCGATGTCCGCCGAGTTGCGCGGGGACGCAGAGAACCGAATCCGAGGAGAGCCGAGATGATCCACCGAGTGCTTGCGACCACCCTGACGATCCTGCTGCTGAGCCTTCCCTGTGCCGCCGCCGACATGGCGGACTCGGGGGATCATCCGCGGATTCCCCGGGTGGCGGGTTCGGAGATCATCGGCTTCGACCAGGTGCCCTACGACGCCGGGGCCTTCCTCAGCGCCGGGGACGACAAGAAGCCGGCGGCGGTCCACGCCGAAGGGGCGCGCACCCGCCTTCTCTACCTGAACAAATCGGGCGACACCCCGCTGATGGTGCAGAAGAACTACGAGACCGCCCTGGCCGATCTCGGCGATGTCGAAGAGGTCTACGTCTGTCGCAACGATTGTTCGGGCCATATCCTGTCCACCACCTTCTGGACCCGGGAAACGATGCTTCCCACCGACGGTTTGAAGCACCCGTTCTACCTGCTCGGCTTCGCCCACACCTTCAAGACTCCGAGCTATCGCTACGCCCGGGTGACGACCGACAGCGCCCGCTACCACGTCGGCGTCTTCTCCAGCGTCATCGCCGACAACAACTCCAACAAGGAGCTGGCCGGCCGCACCGTGTCCCTGATCGAGATCGTCGAGATCAAGGACTTCAAGGCGACCCTGGAGTTCATCGACGCCGGACAGATGCGTGATGCGATCGGCGAGAAGGGACATGTCGCGCTCTACGGGATTCAGTTCGATACCGACAAGGCGGACCTCCGCGCCGAATCCGACGCGACTCTGGCGGAGATCGTCAAGGTGCTCGAGGCGGACCGTGGGATGAAGCTCTACGTGGTCGGGCACACCGACGACGTCGGCGCCCTGGGCTACAACCAGGACCTCTCCCTGCGGCGGGCCCGCAGCGTGGTTCAGGCGCTGGTGTCCCGGGGTGTCGACGGCGGCCGGCTGCATCCGCTGGGAGTCGGTCCGGCGGCGCCGGTGGCGGGCAATGAGAGCGAGGACGGGCGGGCGCTCAATCGCCGGGTCGAGCTGGTGCGCCGCAAGTAGACGCGGCTACTGGACGGCCCGATCCTGTTTGCGCTCCTTCTGAGCCAGCAGGAAGGGCTCCCGTGGTTTGGCTTTGCCGGTGACGAGCTCGGCGACGTGGCTGCCGACCGCGGGGCCGAGCTTGAACCCATGGCCGGAGCCGCAACCGACGAGCCAGACGTTGTCCAGGCCGGGGTGACGGTCGATCACCAGGTGGCCGTCGGAGCTGTTCTCGTACTGGCACACCCGGGACTCGATCAGCGGCGCGTCGGCAAGCGACGGGAACCGCCGGGCCAGGAAACCCCGGGCTTTTTCCTCGGCCGCAGCACTCGGCCGCCGGTGCGCGCTGTCCGGGTCGATCGCTGCGCCGTGGGTATCGTCGGCGACCTTGAAGCCGCGTCCCTCGACGCTGGGCAGGCCGTAGAAGGGGAGATCCGCCCAGACCGGAAGGGCACCGGTCGCGGCGGCGCCCGCTCCGAAGTAGAGCACCTCCTGGCGGGTGGGGAACAGCCGGCCGGCCATGGCCTCGGGGCAGATCCGGTCCAGCCAGGGCCCGCAGGCGATTACGAACTGCTCCGCCTCGATGCGTTTGCCGTCGGAGGTGGTCAGCGCGGAGAGCGCACCCTCCTTACCCTGGCTCCGGCGAATCGGCTGGACCCTTCCGCGGGCCAGCGTCACGCCGCGGGACTCCAGCTCGGCGGCGAGCCGCTGCACCGAGCGCCGAGCCATCAACCCGCCGGCCCGGGGCTCGAGAAAGCCCGCCTCTTCGTCGGCGGTGTTCATCACCGGGTAGCGTTCGCGTAGCTCCCTGGCCGATAACAGCCGGTGTGGAATGTCGAGCTTCTTCAAAACGGTGGTGCTGGCCTGCACCAGTTCGTCGGGAGCGCGGTGAATCCATAGGACGCCCAGTTGGTGGAAGATCGGCAGACCGCTGCGCGCGGAGAGAGCCTGCCAGTCGGCGAGTGAACTCCAGGACCACTCGGAGTAGACGTGCTTGCTGCCGTAGCCGCAGCGGGTCACCCGGCTTTCACCACCCGACGAGGCGCGGCTGTGGGCGGGGCTCAGGGCGTCGATCAACGTGACCCGTTTTCGGGCCCGTTGAAGTTTGTCGGCGCACCAGGTGCCGAACACCCCGGCCCCGACGATCGCCACGTCGGCCTTCTTGACGGCTGTGGCCGATGTCCGGGATGAAAGTGTTGCGGTCACGCCGAGGGCGCCGATCCCCTTCAGCAGGGTGCGGCGGCCGGCGCGATCTCGGTCAAGCGTCTTGCCCATGGCGGCGCTACCTCCCAGGTTCCGCCGGGAGCATACCCCGATGGGCACCCGTGGGTGTTTCCGGCGAGGGCTCTAGCGTCCCGCGCCGCGGCGGCGCTGGATCTCGCCGAGGCCCTGACCGGCCATGGCGTCCCGGGGATCGGCGGCGAGGCTCTGCCGGAAAAGCTGTTCAGCCCGGTCGAGTTCCCCCCGCTCCATCAAGATCGCCGCCAGCCCGTTGCGTGCCCGGCTGTCGTCGGGGCGCAACTCCGCGCCGGCACGGAAGGCGGCCTCCGCCGGTTCGATCTTGCCCAGGAACAGCAGGGTGTAGCCCAGGTCGACCTGGTGCTGGGCGTTGCGCGGCGCCAGTTCCACCGCCCTGGCCAGCGCCGGCTCCGCCTCGGCGAAGCGGTTGAGCTGAGCCAGGGTCGCCCCGAGCCGGTTCCAGGCGGCGGCGGATCCGGCGTCGGTCGCGGTCGCCCGGTTGAACCATTGAAGCGCCTGATCGATGCGGCCTTGCCCGCGCAGCGACTCACCGAGGCCGATCATCGCGGCCATGTGGTCCGGCTTGGTGCGCAGCGCCTGGGAGAACTGCTCGGCCGCTTCGGCGTGGCGCCCTTCCAGATTCAGCAGGCGGCCGAGGTTGCTGCGCCCGACGATGTGATTCGGGTTGAGGGTGATGCACTCCCGGTACTTGGCCATCGCCTCGGCGGTGGCGCCCTGGTTCTCCAGCACCACGGCCAGGTTGAACAGCAGGCTCGGCGTGGTCTCGCCCTCGGTGGGGTCGTTCGCCACATCGGCGACGGCGCGCTCGAAGGTTGCGGCATCTCCGCGGCCCGGCGCGCCGAAGGTGCCGCTCTGCTCGAGCAGCGTCCACAGTTCGCGGGCCAGCAGCCGATGGCCTTGGGGGTTGGGATGAACGTAGTCCTCGATCAGGTTGAAACCGATCAGCCCATCGGCGGAGGCTTCGACAAACCGTTGTTCCGCATCGACGAACAGCACCCCTTCCCGGCCGGCGACGTCGCGAATCGTGTCGTTGAGGGCGCTGACCGCCCGGGCCGGCTGAGCGTCCCGGTCCCGGGCGCGCAGGTAGCTGGTTCGGGCTTCCTCAGGCCGGCCCAGCGTTTCGTAGGTGCGGCCCAGCTGGAACCAGGCCTCGGCATGACCGGGGGCCAGCTCAGTGGCCTGTTCCAGTCGCTCCAACGCCGACGCCGGGTCTCCCTGCTCGAGCGCCTCGCTGCCGGCGGCCAGGAGTTCGCCGGCCTGTTGCTGTTGCTCGAAGGGCAGCTCCGGATCGAAGCGCGACTGGTTGGGCCGCCAGTCGCGCAGGTTGGAGGGGACGGTGCTGAGCAGCACGGGAACTCCCGCCTGCCGCGCCGCCGCGACGATCGCCTCCAGGTTCTGCCGGAAGAGGGTGTCGACCTGGGCGATCTCCTCGTCGGAGACGTTGACCGAGTACTCCCGATCCACGTCGACGCCGAGCAGGCTCCCGCCTTCGCCCGCAGCCCCATCGGTGCTCGCCGGTTCTTTCGCGCCAGGCTCCCGCAGCCGGCTCAACAGGGAGTACAGGCGCCAGCCGTAGAGCATGCGGCGCAGCCGGTCGAGCTCCTCGGGCCGTTCCAGCAGGTCGCGATAGAAACGGCGCTCGACGAACTCGTTGTGACCGCCGTAGACGATCAGCAGGTCCGGCTCATACTCCAGGAGCTCCTGGGTCAGGATCCTCAGCCGGTGGGAGCCGTAGGACATCGCCGCGGCATTGACCACCTCGACCTCCCGCTCCGGCCGCGAGGCTTGCAGCCCCGCCTCGAGAAGCCGGGGGAAGGCCACCGATGCGCCCCAGGGGAAACCGTAGGCGCTGGAACCGCCGATGACGAAGATCCGCAGCCCGTTCTCGGGCTTCCGCGCGGCGAAGTCCTGGATGTTGAACGAGTGCCGCGCCGCGCGGGAGCGGGTGCGGTAGCGATCGCTCTCGGCGTCCCGCTCGTAGACCCGGACCTGGGAGGAGAAGCCGGCGAAGGGATCCCGCTCGGAGAGCAGGGTCGGCACGCCGGCGACGTACAGCCCCACCTCGATCAGGCCGAAGAACAGCACGATCGCCACGATGCCGAACAGGATGCTCTTGAGGCGACCGATCCGGCGGACGCCGTCCTGCGCTGAGGTGCCGCTCTTGGTCTCGCCCATGGTCCCGTAGCCGTACGCGCACGACGCGGCGCGATGGAGCGCCGAGGCTAGACAATCCCCGAAAACGAGTCAAGGACCCGGCGGGCTCGCCAAAAAAGAAACGGGACGGTTCCGATGGGGGTGCCTACGGAACCGCCCCGTCTCAAAAACGGAGAGCGTGTTTTCTTCGACTCCGCTTACTTCGTTGCCACGTAGAAGTCGTTCATGATGTCGTGTTCGAGGTTGTTGATCGCCACCGATCCGAAGCCCGCCTCGCGCAGCATCTTCTCGGCCAGCTCGCGGCCCCAGCAGGTGCCCAGACCGGCGCCGTCCTGGGCCAGGGACACGGTCATGCAGTGCATCGTCGAGATGGTGTAGAGGAACGGGGCCAGCGGGTGGCCGATGTTGTTCTGCACCTCGCTCGAGGCCGAGATGTCCTGCATCAGGAACACGCCGTCCTGCTTTAGCGCCCGGGAGATGTTGGATAGCACCGTCGCCGGGGCGGCCTGGTCATGGATCGAGTCGAAGGCGGTGATCAGGTCGAACTGCTCGACCGCGTCGAACCGGGTCACGTCCATCTGTTCGAAACGCACGTTGGTCAGGCCCAGCGCCCGAGCCTGCTCCTGGGCGTAGGCCACCGTCTCGGCGCAGAGGTCGT
Organism: uncultured Acidobacteriota bacterium; assembly: GCA_964496265.1. GTDB lineage: Bacteria > Acidobacteriota > Polarisedimenticolia > Polarisedimenticolales > Polarisedimenticolaceae > Mor1. The sequence continues at coordinate 6,643 of CAZBZH010000212.1, forward strand.
AGCCGGTGAAGTGGCTGGCCGGGTAGGCATCGGCCAGGGCCAGCATGGCCCGGCCGCGGCCGCAGCCGACATCCAGCACCGAGATGCCTTTCTCCAGCCGGGCTTCGAGCCCGTCGCAAAGGGGCAGGATGTGGGGGCGCAGACCGCCGACCACGGTCCCGTTGGACTCTTCGGCCATCACCTCGTGGAAGCGGCCGAACTCCTCGTAGGGCACGCCGCCACCCTGGTGGAAGCAGTTGACGATCTTGTCCTCGACGCCGCCGAGGACCGAGATGAACTGGGCGGCGATCCCCATGTTCCCGGCTCCCGCTTCCCGGGTCAGAACCGCGGCGTGGGCTTCCGGCAGGTCGTATCGGCTGGTCTCGGCGTCGTAGTCGACGATCTCGCCGGTGGTCATCGCCCCGAGCCACTCGCGGACGTAGCGCTCCTGGAGGCCGGACTTGAAGGCCAGCTCCTGGCTGGTCAGCGGGCCGTCGGCGGCAGCCATGGCGTCGAACAGGCCGGTCCGATGGCCGATCGAGGTCATCATCGCCAGAGCGGCTCCGTTGAGGGCGCCGAGCATCTTGCCCGCGAACTCGTCGGTGGCGTCGGCGGTCAGCATTTCACATTGCGCACACATAGCAGTCTCTCCTTGCGCCCCGGAGGGGTGGGGCGGTTGTCGTCTCGGGATGTACAGAAGAGATCGGGGGAAGAGGTTTCACCCCTGCGCAAAAAAAAAAGAGCCGCACAGGAAAAGGCCCCCCCGACAGGATCCCGGAGGCCTCGGTGCAGACGCTTCGGGGCGGAGCCGCTCTAAGGACAGGCCGCCCACTGGCGAA
>CAZBZH010000213.1:0-7449 GCA_964496265.1 uncultured Acidobacteriota bacterium
GGACAGTCGGACAGGTCGGGAGGGTGCGAGTCCGCGACGGTGGCATCCGCCGCCGGTTCGGGCGCCTGATCGACGACGGTCTCCGGTTCGGACGGCTCCGGCTGCGGCGAGGCACAGGCCACGCAGAGGATCGAGGCGAGCAAGCTCCAGGAGGCCGCGGCGCGGAGAAACCGGCTACTTGTCATTCGGCGCGATCTTGCGCTCTTCCTTGCCCGACGAACCGCCCTCGCTGGTGGTGTACTCATTGTCGTTGTCCACCGAGTCGATCTCGCACCAGGGAAGCACGTCCGCCTCCTGCAGCGGGCAGTTGGCCACGCAGTCGGGAGAGCAATCGTTGAAGCTGTCTTCGAGGCAGCGGCACCAGATCGTGTACCCCACGGTGTTCCCGCAAGCGAGCCCGTCCCAGGTGTGGCGCAGATCCGCGCCGCCGTTGATCAGGCTCATCCGGTGGTTCACCGCCCGGCAGATCGTCTCGGGTCGCTCGCGCACCGCGATGGAGCGCGGGCACCGGACACAGACTCCGCCGCCGCCCCCACCGGGAAGCGGCAAGGTCAGCGACGTCGGCGGATTCCCGTCCTGGACCACTGTAACCGAGTCCGAAGCCCGATTGGCGATGTAGAGCTCCTGCCAGTCGACCCGGCTGCGGCTGTCGATGTCCACCGGGTTCAGCCCGACGGCGATCCGCGGCTGCGCCGAACAGTCGTCCCAGGCGACCCGTCGCAACCAGTCGTTGGCCCCGCCGGCCAGGTCGCGCTCCAGCACCCAGACGTCGTAGGAACCGAATCCCGGGCCGGTGACCACCACCGCACGAGGAACGTCGCCGACGGGACAGGTGGTTCCCGTATCGAGGTCGGTCAGATGTCCGCCGGGGGTGGCGACCGAACCGCGGGAAGGCAGCAGCGGCAGGTCGCGCTCGTGGGGCGCCCCGACCCGCACGCTGTTGGGCAGCACCGTGCCCGAGGCGTAGGTCTCGACGAAACGCTGGTCGACCGTCCAGGGATCGCTCAGCGCCTCGCCGCCGATGACCCGGGCGGCGACCAGCTCCGGCGCCGTTCCCGGGCGGGCGTAGGTGTACCAGGCGCGCTGACCGCGCACGATGCGCGGACCCGCCGGCTGCACCACCTCGAAGGCCACGCCCATGACGTGGACTTCCATCGCCTCGTATCCGGCGGTCGACGACGGCAGCAGCGGGCCGTCGGCCACCACCAGCTGGGCCGGCGGAATCAGCCCGAGCAGGGCCCGCTGATCGAGCACGATGAACCAGGGCTCGCCGAAACCTCCCGGCGCCGGATCGCGGCGAACCTGGGCGGTCACGTGCAGCAGCCCCACCGGCGACGGCGGGCCGCTGAACGGATCGGGCAGCGACGTTTCGATGCCCCGCAGCTCCATGGCGTCCACCGGGATGCTCAGACTGGAGAACAGATCGAACACCACCGGAGGCATCCCGGGCATGTCGGCGTCGAAGACCTTGATCCCGGTGCCCTGACTGATGAACGCGTGGGTTCCGGGGAATGCCGGAAGCGTCGAGAAGGCCACGCCGTAGGGCGCAGGGTCGCCGGGGCCGCCCAGACTGACCGTGGTGGTCATCGGGGGCACCAACATGCGGATGACCTCCACATCCTTCGACTGGTCGTTCACCACCCAGACATCGGGCGGGATCGCCAGGGACGGAGCGGCGGCGCACAGCAGGAGCAGCGCACCCGCCAGGGCGATCATCGGACGTTTCGTGACGGCCATCATGGGAACCTCGTCGGTTAGCTACCGTCCACCTGCAGTGGTGTCAAGGTGCTTTGCCTGCTTGCGGACAGACGCCCGCCCCCTCGGGACTGCAGAGCCCCGAGATCCCCCCTTTCACGGACGAATCTCGTCGCCCGCCGACTTCACCGAATTTTTTTGGAAATCTCCGTGTGAAAAGCGGGTCGCCCGGCCTCTAGCCCTGCCACAGCGCCGGACATCCCTTCTCCCCGGCCCGGAGGACAAGACCGTGAGAACGACCGTAACCACTCCCCCCCAATCCCTGCGTGGCGCCCGCCGGCTGATCCTGGCCGCCCGTGCCCTGCTCGCCCTCTTGCTGCTGGGCTTCTTCGCCGCCGACGCCGCGGCGACCTGCTGGGATCCCTTCTCCAACAACAACCGCACCATCGTCGGGCGCATCGTCTACGGCGACATCGATCGGATCTGGGATCCGAACAGCGGCTCGACCCTGGACGATGACGGCAACTTCATCGAGGCGATGGACGGCAATGACTACCTGAGTCAGGGCGATCCGATCGCTCACGTCCATGTGGAACTCGACGACGGCTGGACGATCCAGTGCGGCACCGACGTGACCGACGACGACGGCAACTTCCGGATCCAGATCACCGGAACTCCGAACCTGACCCTGCGGACCAAGGCCAAGAACGACTACGTGCGGGTCAAGAAGTTCAAGGGGATCGGCCAGAACCTGGGCACCGACAAGGTGCTCAAGACCAGCACCGACTTGAGCGACCTGATCGACTGGGGCGACTGCCCTGTCGACAGCATCTGCGATCTCGGCGACATCGAAGTGGTCAACGACAATGACGACACCTTCAACACGATGAACGGCAACCAGCTCAACATGAAGTCGCGGGCGTTCTACATCACCACCGTGGCTCACACGCTGGGGCAGCACATCGAGGACCTGCACGGCTCCAAGATTCCCGGCGAGAGCCCGGTGGTGCGGCTCGGCATGAACAACAATCGCACCCCTTGGTACGAGCGGGTGATGCACACGATCTACCTGCCCGGCGCCGATGCGCCGATCTTCCTGCATGAGTACGGCCACTACCTACAGGACAAGATTGGCGCCTTCTCGGCGATCCCCTCCTACAACTCCCACGCCCGCTGCAATGAGATCACCGATCGGCTCTCCAGCGATCCGAACCTCTGCTGGGGCTGGTTCGAGGGTTTCGCCGACTGGTACGCCGGCGAAGGGGGCACCCAGCACTTCGGCAGCTTCGACGCCCTGACCGATGCCCACTGGCTCTACGACATCGAGAACAACCCCTGCAGCAACGTGGAGGTGAACGCCTGGACCGACCCTCGTGCGGTCGAATCGGTGGTCTCCAACGTGCTCTGGGATCTGGCCGATAGCGAACAGGACCATCTCGATCCCGACGGCCTCGGAGAGACCCCCTCGACCAACCCGTTGATCGACGAGGTGGCCGAGGTGCCGGTCCAGTGGATCATCGACGTGTTCACCGCGAACGTCCCGGCCCACAAGAGCTGCGGCCTGGCCGACCTGAACTCCCATCCTGTGGGGCTCGACGAGTTCTGGGATGAGTACCGCATCCAGCGAGGAGGCGACGGCGTGGTCGTTCCCGATCTGTATGCGGCGTACGCCTACAACGGCGTCGACATCGGCAACGCCCGGGACGTACTGCCGCCGGGCCCGGTTACCCTGAGCAGCACGACCCACAACATCGGCGTGTGGAGCAACAAGTCGGCGATGGATCTCCACGTGGTCGACGGCGCTGACGATGTCAGCGGCAGCTACCGCTACTACGCTGCCGATGACGACGTGCCGGACACCGAGCTCGTGACCGGCGGCACGCCCTGGTTCTCGTCGAAACTGCTGGAGAACGACGACACCCACGTGATGAGCGAAGGACGGGACCGCTGGGTCCACGTCCAGAGCGAGGACATGGCCGGCCATCCGGGCACCGCGACCGCCCACCTCGGGCCGTTCCTCATCGACCTGACCGATCCGTACATCACCGACATGCCGCTCCCGATCGAGCACGACACCTTCGTGCTGGGCTACCTGGAAACGCTGCAGTGGGAAAGCCAGGACGACCTCTCCGGCGTGGATCATGTCGAGATCGACTACGTGACCGACAGCGGAGCGACCTACTCCATCGCCGACAACCGGCCTGAGGACGGCACCTTCGCCTGGCGCGTCGACGACGTTCCCGCCCCCAGCACCGGCGTCATTCGCTACACCGCCGTCGATCGCGCCGGAAACACCGGCTCCGCCGAGGTCAAGGTCTCGATCGTTCCGGTGTTCGAGGGCGTCGACCTCAACCTGGACATCGACGCCGCGGTGGTCATCGCCGCCGACCTCAACCAGGACGGCGACGACGAGGTGATCCTCGGCTCACGCACCCCCTTCGGCGGCGGCAACATCTACGTGCTGGGCGGCAACGGGGGGGGCGCCAACTTCATCTCCCAGATCGAACCCTGGAGCGCCGTCGACGATCTCTATGCTGCCGACATCGATCGGGACGGTGACCTGGACGTGCTGACCGTCAGCTACAACCCGGCCGGCGGCGCGACGTTGCTCGAGATGCTGCGCAACGACGGCACCGGAACCCTGGTGCCCACGCCGATGGCCGAGCCCCTGGGCCCGCTGTCGGACAAGGTGGTGCGGGTGATCACCGCCAACGATCGCCCCAGACTGTTGATCGTCGTGTTCGGCGAGAACAATGGACCCGCTCCGGGCCCCCGGGTCCTGGCCTGGGACTTCGCCAACGGCATGGCGCCGGTCAGCCTGGGCATCGACCCGATGAGCGGAGACTGGGAAACCGCCGACATCAACCAGGACGGCTACTACGACGCCGTCTCCCTGGGCGAAGACGCCACCGGCGCGGCCGGCCTGCGGGTCTTCTGGGGCGACGCCACCGGATTCACCCGGGATGACAGCGAGTTCTACGGCAGCACCGCTGCCGGGGACCTCGACCTGGGCGACTTCGACGCCGACGGCCTCACCGACGTGTTCGTCATGTTCGACGACGGCGCCGTGCGGGTGACCAAGCTGATGCAACAAACGACCACCGGCTTCAGCGCCTACGCGACCGCGGGATCCTTCGACCACCAGATCGCCTCGGGGGACGGCAAGATCGTCGACCACGAGAACGACGCCTGGGGTGAGGTGGTGGCGCTGGGCCTCCACGAGGCCAACGGGGTTTCGGGTTGGTACCTGCGCAACCGAAGCGGCCTCGGCACCGTGCAGAGCGGCTCGGTCTCGGCGATCACCCTGCTGCACGGCACCGACACCGCCTGGGGCGACTTCGGCAACGACGGCGACCTGGAGCCGTTCATGATCGGCTACGACATCAACAACGATCTGCGGATCATCAGCTACGAGTCGAACATCGCCGACTACATCGAGCGCAACGACGACCCGGCGGCGCCGATCAAGCTGCAGTCGAGCTACGACGCCGCCCGCGGCGGCTACCTGTTCAGCTGGGAGGCCCCCGGCGTGCACAACGACGAAACACCCGAGAGCGGGTTCGGCTACGAGCTGCGGGTGGGCACGGGCCCCGGCCTGGGCGACATCCTGAGCTGGAGCTTCCAGGCGGGACCGTCGCTCCAGGGCTCGGGCTTCGAGCGCTTCATCCGACTACCCGGCGGCGTCTACTTCGCCGAGGTGCGCAGCGTGGACAGCGGCTGGCGGCGCAGCAACCCCTCGACGACGCACCAGACAACGAACCCCGGGCCGGGATCGGGAGGCGGCAGCTCCGGCGGCCCGGGCGGTAAGTAGAAGCACAGGCAAGGCTGCGAACGCAGCGCAAAGCGGAACCCCGGCGACGACTCCTCCGTCGCCGGGGTTTCTTTGTTTCGGTCATCCGAGGCTCGCAGACGCCCTACCGAACAAATCCCACTTGCAATACAAGTCTACCGGGCTCGCCCTAGAGCAGGCCCGGCAATCTCACGGGATATGCCGGTAACCGCGGATCGCGTGTAGATCGATCTCTAGCGTCTTGAACGGGGGGTATCGGGATTGATTATCCAGCCCTCGTAGACATGCTCGTCGTCGCTCACGAGTAGTACATCCACTACAATACTAGGAAAGCACCGAAGCCAAGGGGCCTGGGTGGGCGCAACTCCTCCCTACACCGGGCCGTCATCCCGCGCTTGAGGTTTGAAATGACGACACAAACCAAGGTCGCAGTCCTACTTCTTGGCACCCTGGCCTGTTGCTCGGCTACTGTTCGGGCCGAGCTCACCTCACGAGACCAGTTCCTAATGGCGGAGACTGGCGAGGGCGAGATCGAGCGACTGGGATACGATCCGACTTGCTATTCGTCCAGCCTGGTTATCCCGAGTCTTCTGCCTTCGATTAGTGATACTCGGTGGGTTGTTTTCGAACCGCGGAGCGAGTGCGACCAATCGCCTGCGCTCAAGGTCTTACTGGTTGCCACCGACGATGCCCGGGGAGTCTACTGGAACCTGGAGAGCTCCAGGATGAGCCCGGGGCAGAAGACGGAGCTAGGCATCATCGAGAACGCCATGAGAGATTACTGGCTGGAACTGTGCCAATGCGAGAGACTCCAGCCTCGCGTAGTCGAACAGGGCGATGTATTGCAGATCTCACTTGAGACCTGCCCAGCGGCGTCCGTCTGGAGCTACGAGAACCTATCGTCGCTGGACTACACCCGGTCGTACAGCTTCAATTTCCAGCGCAAGACGGGCAAGATGGTGGAGCCTTACCCGCCGCGCCCACCACAGCCCGAATGGCGATCACCAATAGAGATCAGCGCTCGTACTTGCCCCAGGCGCTAGACTACTGGGCGCTCCGCGCCACGAACATGGGGGTGCGGCACTCGCGTAACACCTTCTCGGTGATGGAACCGAGCAGCCAACGTCCCGGACCTGATCGTCCGTGAGTGCTCATCGCCAGCAAGCTGTGTCGATCGGAGTCGGTCTGACGCAGGATCTCTTCGACCACATCGCCGTGCACGATCTCCAGTTCGACTCCCAGGCCGGCCGCTTCCGCTTTCGCCCGCGGCTCGGCCAGCCAGCCCGAGATCAGCTCCGCCCGTTCGTCGCGACGCGCGGCTCGAGCTTTCGGCGAATCGGTCGGATCATCCCAGTCCACGAACAAGAGGGTAATGCGCGCGCCCAACTCCCTGGCGAAAGGGATCAACGGTTGCAAGACGTGGGCGGAGTGCTCGGAACTGTCCAGCGGAACCACGATGGACGAGATCTCCGTCGTGCGATGGGTGAACGGGTTGATCATGAAGAGTGGGACCGGACTCTCCCGCATCACATGCTCGGCGACACTCCCTCGCACCCAACGCTCGATACCCGAGCGGCCGTGCGTCGTCATCGCGACGAGATCGGGACGCAGCTCTTCGGCCAGGTCCAGGATCGCGCTGGCCGGGTCGAAGGACTCGACGTTCTTCCTCACGACCGTCGCGCCCCGCTGCTCCAGCTGGCGAGTTGTCTCGAGCAGCAGCACTTCGTCTCGCACGTGATCGCGATAGACGTGCAACAGCGTAACGGTGGTTCCGCTGGCGATCAGCGGTTCGAGTGCGGAGGCCGCGGCTCCAGAGAGCCGGGAACCATCATGGGGAATCAGGATGGAGTCGATCTTCATTCGCTGGGCCCTTTCGCGGGGAGCAATGCTGACGTCGACTTCCAGCTTTACCGACTGCACTCTTTCGGTCCATTCGAATATCTAACTCAGGTCATTAGCCCCAG
>CAZBZH010000214.1:0-7385 GCA_964496265.1 uncultured Acidobacteriota bacterium
TGGCCACCGACATCGCGGCTCGCGGCATCGACATCGAACAGGTCTCCCAAGTGGTCAACTTCGACATGCCGACCACGCCCGAGGGCTACACCCACCGCATCGGGCGCACCGGCCGTGCCGAGCGCCAGGGTCGGGCCTACACCTTCGTCTCCGCCGAGGATCGGGAGATGATCCGCGCGGTGGAGCGCCGCATCGGCGCGATGATCCCGCGGCTCAGCGTCGAAGGGATCACCGGAGAACTGCCGGCGGATCGGGAGCAGCCCAAGCGCCGGCCTTCGAGCCGGCCGACATCGGCCCGGCCGCGTCGTCGGCGCCGGCGCCCCGGCGGCTCCAGGCCGAGAGGCCAATCGGGGAGCGCTTCCAAGCCCGGGCGCAGCGCAGGTGGATCCAGAAGCTCGAAAGCGGGCGGAGCCCGCGGCGCCGGCGGTAGCGGTAGCGGTAGCGGCAGAAAGCCGGGGAACGCCAAGAACAACAACCGGCGGCGGCGCGCCGCCAGCTGACGGGTTCGGCGCTACATCACCGGAACGTCGAACACCGCGATCCGTCCCTGGCCATCGTGGTTCAGCTGGACCCACAGCCGGTACATGCCGGCCTCGGGGAAGCCGTAGGGGAACTGCACCTGGTCCTGGGCCCGGCTCTCGTCGCCGCGGCCGGGGATGGGGTTGTCGACCTGCGTCGTGCCTCCCGGATAGATCTCGGCAAACACCTCGGCATCGGCCCGCATGATCGATAGCCGGCCCGGCTCCCCTTCGATCGGAGCGGTCTCGACCACGGCTCCATCGGGATCGAGCAGTTCGAAGGTCAACGGGTAGAACTCTCCGGCGACCAGCGAGCGCGACTGGGGCAGGACCCAGCGCACGCGGTAACCGTCACCGGCATCGGCGGTCAACTCGTCCAGACGGGTCGCACCGAACGGAGCGCTCTGCACCCCGGTTGCCTCGCGGGACCGCACCCGTCCGTCGGCAACCTCGAAGGATTCGGTCACCGTCAGCACCTCGCCGCTCTCCCGGGTCACCTGCCCGAAGACACGGTACTCCCCTCTCATCGGCGGCTCGAAGCGGAAGCGGAAGGCGCTGGGTCCGGATTTTTCCGGGTTCATGTGCCAGAACAGATCGGCGTCCGGATAACGCACGATGGTCATGTGCATCATGTGCCCGCGAGCCGGAACGATTCCCAGTTCCCGCTGTCCGTTCTCCCCGCCGATGGTCAGGATCGCCTCGACCGGACGTCCCGCGGCCACCGGTCCCAGGGTCCGGAGGCTGCCCACGATTCGCCGGCTGTCGGCGATCTCGTACAGCGCGTGCACCTGAGACCAGTAGTTGCCGATGAAGGCGAGGATGGCGAGGAACGCGGCGCTTCCGAGAACACCCCAGATGCGCCCCCGGCGGATGTCCTCGGCCGACGGTATGCCTGCCGAAGAGACCCGGTGCGCATTGCGCCCCATGCTGCCCAGAATCAGGAATCCGCTGAAGAACAGGAAGGTCAGCATGCCGATCAACGTGCCGGCCAGCCCCGGCTCGATGGTCTTCGGCGCCGGAATCTGGGCCGGTGCGGCCACGCTCAGCGTCCCCTCGCCCCGGTCTCCCTCGAGACGCACCTGCAGGCGCCAGACCCCGGTGACCATCAGCGGCACCGGAGCGGTGTAGAACGCAGGGTCGACCTCGGAGGGCGTGCCGTCGATCCAGGGGGCCGCATGCTGCTCTCCCTGGGGCGGCACCGCGCGGAACTGCACCGATACCTGCTCATCGGCCCCCAGGTCCTGGATGCGGGCCTGGACTTCCGCCTCTCCCGGGATCGCCTCGGGCATGTGCGCGATCAACAGCATGTCGTAGGGACCCGCGACATCCTGCACGAAGACATGGGGGCTGTTCAGGTGCGCCGCGGCGGGTAGCGCCGTCAGCAGCAGCACACCCATCGCGGCGGCCACCAGCCGCCATCGCCCCGCGAACCCGGCCCGCCGGATCACCGCGCCACCCGTCGCATCCAGTCCCCGGCAAAGGTCGCGAGCCAGGCCAACAGGGACGCCGCGAAGACCGCGATCACGAAGGAGAGAATCGAGCCCAGGTCGAACTCGACCAGCGGAACCGGGCGAGGCGCCGGGTCGAAGGCGCTGGCCGGAACATCCCCGGCGAACAGCCGATTGGCGCCCAGGGAGGAAACCACGACTCCCGAAGAGATCCAGTTGGCCAGGTTGAACGTGACCACGAAAGCCAGGCCGGCGATCATCGCGCTACGCACCCGCTGCTGTAGCGAAGTCGTCGCCATCCAGGCCAGGGCCAGCCCGGGAATGAACAACAGCATCGGGAACAACGGCGGGAAGAAGCGCTCGACCTCGTGATAGACCGGCCCGAACTGGGGGGTCGCGGGGAACAGCTGGAAGAGCTGCATCAGGAACAGCATCAGCAGCACGTAGAGCCCGCCGCTCACCGCCGCGGCCCAGCGCCAGCGCAGGTAGCGCTGAATCAGCACGATGGCGAAGGGGAAGGTCGTCGCCGACGAGATCACGAACGCCTTGGCCCGCACGGCCAGCGGACCGTAGGACGGATCGACCGCAATGGTCAGGTGCGCGAGGAACAGGCCCCAGATCAGCAGCACCGGCAGCCGGTAGCGATCGGACCCCAGTTCGCGCTGCTCGTTGTGGTAGCGAGCCACGACCATGAACTGGCCGAAATAGAAGATCGTGATGCCCCAGGCCAGCAACGCGTGGGGTGGGGAGAACACCGACACATCGAGGCCGTAGACCCGATGCCACCAGTCGTCGAAGACGATGGCGGTCAACTGCAGGAACATGCCCCAGAGGGTGACGAACGCTCCCGAGGGCCCCCGGAAGCCGAGGACCTTGATCGCCGGAGCGGTCTTGTTGCGGCCCCAGGTGTAGCTCAGGACCATGCCGCTGGCGTAGACGAACGCGATCGCCAGGGAGATGTAGATCACCACGTGGGGCAGGGTCCAGGTCGAATCCCGGCCGATGCAACGGTGCCACTGGATATCCCACTGCCAGCCGAGCAGCATCGCCAGGCAGGACGCCACCGCGCATGCCACCGGCACCGGGACCCCCCAGGAACTTCGCGGCGTCGTCATCGGGTCACCATCGGGGCCTCGGCCCCCGCGCCGGCCGTCGAGGGCTCGGCGGAAGCCAATTCACGAGGGGCGGCGTCCAGCACGCCGAGGAAGGCCGCGAGCGCAGCGGCCTCACGATCGGACAGTTCCAGCGGAAGCAGATCGGTGTGTCCAATGATCGCCTCGGGCGGGTCGTCATAGTGCGCCACCACGTCGTCGAGGGTCGCCAGCTGCCCGCGATGCATGTACGGCGCGGTCCGCGCCACGTTGCGCAGGCTCGGAACCTTGAACGCTCCGACCAACTCGAACCCCGAGGTCTTGAGAAATCGAATGTCTTCACACTGCTCGGGCGGCATGTCGCCATGTTGGCTGGCGCAACCGAACTCGGCGGCAGCCACCTCGGGCGCCCCGTCAATGCGCCCCACGTCGAACCGTTCGCCGGGAGTCGGCGGCAATCCGATCGAGTGAAAGTCTCCGTTGGTCAGCATCGGCCCGCTGTGACAGTCGGTGCAGGCCCCCTGGCCGATGAAGATGCGCAGGCCCTCCGCCTCCAGGTCGGTCAGGATGCCCTGCGGCGCGACCCCCTCGGCATCGCGGCCCAGAGCGTCGGCGTAACGATCCAAGCGGGTCGTGCCGGGAACGATCTGTGCCTCGAAGGCAGCGATCGCCTTGGCCGCGTTGACCGCCACCTCGGTGACGACATCCCGGTCCGCCTGGGTCATGGCCTCCCAGGCCGCGATCGCCTCGGCGTCCCCCCGCGGACTGGCCAGCGGCGGGAAGCGGATCGGATCGTCCACTTCGGGGAGAGCGCCGAAGATCGGCTCGTAATTCGCCCGATAGGCCGAGGCCATCAACTGGGCGATCCGGGTCCGCGTGGTGCCCTGCTCGGCGGGATCCTCGAGGGGATCCAGCGCCTGGGCCCAGAGGGTGTCTCTCCGGCCGTCCCAGAACAGCCAGCGGGAGAAGCCGGCACCGACCACCGTCGGGGTGTTGCGGTGCCCCTCCTCGAGCCCCTTGCCGACGGTTCGTCCATCGGTGAAGCCCAACTCGGGATCGTGACAGGTCGCGCAGGAGATCTCGCCGTTGGCGCTCAAGCGTTGATCGAAGAACAGCTCGCGCCCCAACGCCACCGCGCGCGGGTCGCCGGCGACCCGATTCGACGGATCGGGCTCGGGCGCGGACACCCCCGTGAGGGAGAGCGACTTGATCCGTGCGACCTCATCGCTATTCCAGCGGTGGGGATCCCGGGGATGGAGACTGGAGATCGCCACCGTCGCCACCCCGCCAAGCAGAGCCACGGCGCCCAGGGCGACGGCGCGGTGCAGCCATCTGCGGCGGCCGTTGCTCACGGCAGCTCGACCTGCCAGACCACCTCATCGCTGAGGGAGCCTGCCCAGACTTGAAGGCGGAACACCCAGAGCCCCTTCATGCTGAACTTGATGCCGTCGACCCGGTAACGTCCCGGCTCGACCTCTCCGGCCACCTCGGGCACCGTCGGGAGTCCGTGTTGGTGCGCCGGCATCCCTCCCTGGACCGCGACGCGGGCGTCCCGGACCGGCTCGCCGTCGGCGTCGCGGAGTTCGAGGGTCCAGGAGTGGATCTTCTGCAGCTCGAGTGGGGTGGAATCAGGCGAGAAACGGCCCTGGAAGTGCCCATTCTCCGAATCGACGAAACCGGCGTCGGTCCCGCCGCCAAGCCCACCGCAACCGGCCGTCATCAGGGCCAGCAGCGCCAGGGGGAGCATCAGGCTACGCAGCTTCAAATGGCTAATCAGCATCAAAAAAGACATAAAGATAGCTATTCTTCGAGCCGCAGCACGGTTCCTTGAGTCCACACGTAAACAATATGCTATTTCCCCCTTCTAGGTACCCCGGGATTGCGTCCTGGGCCAGAAATAGGGTGAGATCTCCAGCAACTCTGCCCGTGCCCCGATTGAGGCTCGGCCATCGACCCCCTTCTCCCAGGCCATCCGAGCGGATGGATGAACCGCAAGAAGTCGGGTAGATCACATCTATCTGTCGTGTAAACGCACCGATCCGGTGGCCAATTCCGCACACCGGAGTATGTTACCGCCGCAATGCAAGTGTCCGCCTGTCAGGACACCTGCGGGAGGGGCTATCCATGCGTTTCGTGGCGTGCCTTACGGCCATGCTGCTGCTGGCGTCGCTGCCGGCGGCTACCGAAGAGCCGGGCGGCCCGGCGGATGAACAGCCGGCCCAGGTCCGGGATATCGCACCCGGCGACAAGATCGTCGGCGAGAAAATTCAACTTCAAAAGCGGCGGGAGTGGTTCTGGTCCAGCCGCACCGCCGGCGTCGAATCCCGCCGCCAGGCGGCTCAGATGCGGCTGCTCGGCGTGCAGCAGACCCGCGAGCTGCTGGAGCGCCAGGTGCTGCGCCGCAGCTTCGGCACCGACGGCCTCGACAGCTGGCAGCCGATGGGTCCCGAACCCTCCCGCTTCGGCGGCTGGGCCTTCGGCGACATCTCCGGACGGGTCACCGCCCTGGCGGCCGACGCGGCCGGCGGCACCCTCTACCTGGGAGCCGCGGCCGGCGGCCTGTGGAAATCCACCGACGACGGAGTGAGCTGGCAGCCGATCTTCGATCAGGCCGGCACCCAGACCATCGGCGCGGTCGCCATCGACCCCAACGATCCCCAAACCCTGTGGGCCGGCACCGGCGACTACATCGAATCCTGTGAGGGTTACTTCGGCATCGGACTGATGCGCAGCACCGACGGCGGCGCCAGCTGGGAGCCGCGCAACGGCGCCGGTAGCTCGAGCCTCGAGGATCTCTCGAACTTCTCCAGCGTGGTCGTCGATCCCCGGGACTCGAACCACCTGCTGGTCGGCGGCCGGATTCGGGGCTGCACCGGCGACGGCTCCAGCACCACCGGCGGCCTGTTCACCAGTGACGACGGCGGCGCGACCTGGACCGAGCGGCTGACCGCCTCGATCTACGAGATCCAGCAGGATCCCAGCGTGTTCGACACCTACTGGGCCGCGACCAACCAGGGCCTCTACAAGTCCACCGACAACGGCCAGAGCTGGATCCAGCAGACCGCCTCGAGCTTGCCCACGGGCAGCACCGGCCGCACCGAGCTGGCCATCGCGCCCAGCGACGGCAACACCGTCTACGCCCTGTTCGCCAGCGGCACCAGCGGCAACGAGTTCTGGCGCACCACCGACGGCGGCGCCAGCTGGAGCCTGATGTCTTCGGGCGGCGACGCCTGTGACGGCCAGTGCTGGTACAACGCCGTGCTGCGGGTCCACATCAGCGACCCGAACACTGTCTACCGCGGTTCGATCCGGATCTACAAGTCCGAGGACGGCGGCGCCACCTGGGCCGACCTGTCCAACCCCTGGGGTACCTCGCAGAAGGTGCACCAGGACATGCACGTGCTGCTGATGGACCCGGCGGACCCGAACAAGGTCTGGGCCGGCGGCGACGGCGGCCTGTGGCGTACCGACGACGGCGGCGCCAACTTCAGCAACCGCAACGGCAACCTGGGCATCACCCAGTTCTACGCCATCGACGTGCACCCGACGGACACCGACATCATCTGCGGCGGAGCCCAGGACAACAGTTCCCTGGCTCGCGGCGGCGCCGACAATGTGTGGGACCTGCAGGTGGCTACCGGTGACGGTTTCGTCTGCCAGTTCAACACCCAGGACACCGACATCGTCTACGCCACCTCGTACCCGAGCTTCCTGCCCAACGTCTACCGCTCGACCGGCGGACTGTTCGGCGGCTACTCGGTGGTCACCGGGTTCGGTAGCGGCATTCAGTTGTTCGACCGGATCAACTGGGTCACCCCGTACCTGCTCGATCCGACCAATCCGAGCACGCTCTATCTCGGGACCCACCGGGTGTACCGCTCGGAGAACAACGGCAGCAGCTGGACCCAGGTGGGCCCCGCCGACCTGACCGGCGGTTCGGGCAACCTGCGGGCGCTGGAGATCAACCGGGGACACCCGGACGTGCTCTACTCCGGCTCCCAGAGCGGCCGCATCTGGCGCACCGACAACCGGGGCGACAACTGGCTGGACATCAGCGCCGGGCTGCCCGGCCGCCAGATCACCGACGTCGCCGGCGACCCGGACGACGCTGACCGCGCGCTGGCGACCGTCGGCGGCTTCAACACGAACCACCTGTGGGAGTGGACCGCCGCCGGCGGCGTGTGGAGCCCGGTGGGCAACGGCCTGCCCAACGTGCCGGCCAACACCGTGGTCTTCCGCGACGGCGGCGACGTGTTCGTCGGTACCGATACGGGCGTGTTCCGTAGCACCGACGGCGGCGCCAACTTCAGTCCCTACATGAACGATCT
>CAZBZH010000215.1:0-7336 GCA_964496265.1 uncultured Acidobacteriota bacterium
AACACGTAGCGCGCCCGGGCGGTCTCCTCGGGATACAGGTCGAACAGCCGCTGGTCCATCATGCAGTGGTAGTGGGTGTCCGGGTAGTTGAGAAACGAGCGATTCATGCCGATCACCAGGCGATTCTTGAGGCGCTCCAGGTCTTGATCGAGCAGGGAGGGACCGGAAGCCAACACGAAGACCCGCTTCCCCTCGTGAACGCCGCGGAAGTCCTCGACGCCCTTGCTGCACGGCTGCCCCGTGATGTGCGCTTCGGAACTCATGCGGGCCTCGGCAATTCCCGCTCATCGATGGTGACGTACTTGATCTTGCGCCGATCGAAGGTGTAGACCCCGTGGATCGCGCCGTCGTCATCTCGAATGAACGCCGGGTAGGAAAGCTCCCGTTTCTCGGTATCCAGATGCACCGGGTCGCTCCAGCGAATCCCGCCGTCCATCGTCGTCGCCACGCTCAGCGGGTAGCGGGCGTGCTCCTCGGTATGGTTGTAGACGGCGGCAAGCTGTTTGTTGCCCAGGGCGAAACCGGCGACGCCGCTGAGCGAACAGGGCAGCAGCGTACGCACCGGCGCACTCCAGGTCGCTCCGTTGTTGCTCGAGTGGCAGCGCCAGACCCGGCGGGGATCGGTCACCGGCCGGAACAGCAGCGTCAACCGCAGCCGGCTCTCCCGCATCAGCACCGGTTGAATGGTGGGAACGCCGGCGAAGGCGTGGCCGCGCCGCCAATCGCTGCCGTTGCGGATCAGCATCAGCGACTCGTTCTTGCGCTCGTCGTAGGCCGGCACCAGGATCGTCGAACTGCCTACGGCGATCGGCGCATGACGCACCATCAACCCCCGGTCGGGAAAGACCTGCCCTGGCGGAGACCAGCTGCGGCCGTCCCTGGAGGTCGAGCGATGCAACACCGCGTCGACCCAGTGCCGTCCCTTCAACACGACGAACAGCAGCTCCAGGTCGCCGCTCTCGGGGTCGACGAAGATCACCGGGTTCCCCGCCGAGGAACTCAGGTCGCCGAACAAGGGATAGGGGCGTTGCCAGTGGCCCAGCGCCGTGCGCTTGGCCAGCACGATACGGGCGTCCTCGGTCTCGTCTTCCGGGTAGCCGTACCAGCAAACCCAGAGTTCCTTGCCTCGGGCCGCAATCGTGGCCGAGTGGCAATGACCGCCGATACCGGCCGGGTTCTGGAGCTCGACGAACTGCATCGACGCCTTTCTACTCGTTGCGGTGGATGCCGCAGTGAGACTCGATCTCTTGCTCGACCTGCTCGGGATTCGAGGAGTTGTAGAACACCAGGGCCTTGAGCTGGGCGAAGTCGTCGACACCCAGCTCCTCGAATTCGATGGCGACACCGTCGTCGTCCACCCGCACGACCTTGCCCCTGGCGCAGACCGGAGCCAGCCCGGCTCCGTTGAGATGAATCGCCACCTCGCAGGGCTCACCCAGCGGGGGGCGGGTATCGCAGTAGGCGAACACGCCGCGCAGGCTGACATCCCGGGTCCGGCATGCCGGAAGGATGATCTCGCCGAAGTGCAGCTCGACCTCCATCGAAACCGTGGAGCGGCGGAATTCTCGATCGTGTGGAAAGCTCTCGTTGGGGCGATTCTGCGACATCCGTCGGTCCTCGTTACCTGGCGATGCGCCGGCCCAGTTTGCGGCGCACCATCGTCTCCTGAAGGGCTGCGGGGATCTCCTCGAGTTTCAGCACCTGATCCGCCGCGCCGACATCGATGACGGTCTGGGGCATGCCCGACGCCACCGCGGTCTTCGGATCCTGAACCAGCACCGTGCCCCCGGCCTGGGAGATGGCGGAGCAGCCGACCCCACCATCCCGGCCGAGGCCGGTGACGACGATGCCCACCGTCGCGCTACCCAGCGCCTCTGCCGCGGTCTGGAACAACGGGTCGGCGGCGGGTTTGACGTAGTTGATCTCCGGACCGTCGTCGAGCTGGAAGGTCGTGGCGTCGGGACTGAGCCGGGTGTGCCGTCCACCGGGTGCCACGTAGGCCCGGCCCCGCTCGACCTGCATGCCGTCCTCGGCCAGATGGACCGGAATCGGCGACTCCCGGTTCAGGGCGCTGACGAACGCGTCGAGCATCCAGTCCGGCCCGTGCTGCACGATCATGACCACGTGATCCTGGGCTTCCGCCGGCAGCTGGGCCAGCATCGCCCGCACCACGTTGGGTCCGCCGGTACTCGCGGCGATACAGATCCCGACGAAAGGCGCCTTCAGCGAGGGGGCCGGCGTGGCCATCCGCGGCACGTAGGGCCTGGGCTGGGCCCGCTGGCCGACCAAACTGCGAATCGTGTCCCGCAGCAGGCCCACGTCGACCGGCTTGGGCAGGAAACCGTCGGCACCGCTGTTCAGGGCGTGTTCCTTGGCCTGGGCCGAGTTCAGCGAAGTGGCCATGATCACCGTCGGACGCCCGACCTGCATCTCCCGCACGGCATACACCACCTGGATGCCGTCGGCCTCGGGCATCATCCAGTCGGTGATCACCAGATCGCACTCCGACTTGCCCAGGGCATCGATCAACAGCTTGCCGTTCTCGAAGGTGGTGACCTGGAAGTCCAGGGTCTCGAGCTGCCGCCGGAGCATCATGCGCGAGACCGCTTCGTCCTCCGCGATGAACGCCTTCATGCCCGCTCCCCCTCAGCGGCCTGCCCGGCGAGACCCAATCGCAGTCCGAAGTCACCGGTCGTCAGGTCGACGGCGAGCGCATCCGGCGCCTCCTGGGGGCGGAAGCCTTCGGTCGGGTTCTCCTCGACCACCGCCAACCCCAGTCGCGACGGCTCCGGCAGCGATGACTTGAGCAGGCCGCCGAACATGTTGGTGATCTCGGCCAGCGCGTCCCGCACCTCCGAGGCCTCAGCCCGGTCCGGGTCGATCTTGAAGAAGGCCGCCGCGACCCGGCGGGCCAGCGGCTCCGGGCACTGCAGCGACACCTGACCCTCCCAGGCGCCGCGAATATCGATCGAACAGGCGTAGACCTCGAGGTCCTCCTGCCCACCGGTCAGACTCCCCTCGGAATCGGCGGCCACCAGGCCCTCGCAAAGCACCGTCTCCCAGACGCTGCCGGCGATCTCCTCCAGAACTTCTCTATCGATGCTATCCATCCTGCTTCCTCAAGCGGCGCGGAACAGGGTCGTACTGGCGACCCGCTCCCGTTGAAAGTTCTCTTCAAAGCTGAGCGCGGACTCGGCAGCGCCGAGCATCAGGTAGCCCTCGGGGCTCAGCACCTTGCGCACCTTGCTCATCACGGCCCGCTTGGTCGGCTCGTCGAAGTAGATGAGCACGTTGCGCATCATCACCAGGTCGCACTTGGGGAGGCGGCTCCACTCACCGGTGAGGTTCAGCTCCTTGAGTTCCAGGCGGTCGCGGAACTCCTCGCTGATCTGCCAGGCGTTGCCGATCTTGCTGAAGTACTTGACCAGCATCGTCGCCGGCAATCCGCGGTTGACTTCGAGCTGCGAATAAACGCCATCCTTGACCCGGGCCAGCATCGACGGCGAGATATCGGTGCCGATCATGCGGAAGTTCCAATCCCGCAGCAGCTCCGGGAAGTGCGCGTCGATGGTCATCAGGATGCTGTAGGGCTCCTGGCCGCTGGAGGTCGCCCCGCACCAGATCGTGATCTCCTTCTCCTTCGCCTTGGCCTCCATCAGCTTGGGCAGGATGTGGCTGCGCAACGTCTGGAACGGGTGGCTGTCGCGGAAGAAACTGGTCTCGTTGGTCGTCATCGCGTCGACGATCTCGTGGGCCAGGGGACCGCTCTCGGCGCGGCGAAGCTTGTCGACCAGGGCGTCGAGACCGTCCAGCTTGTGGGCGCGCACCAGGGGAAGCATGCGGGATTCAACGAGATAGAGCTTGTTCTCCTCGATCACGATGCCCGACAGATCCCTCAGCCGTTGGCAGAAGTACTGAAAGTTGCTTGGCGTCATCGACATATCAGCTCACTCGCGCCGTGTTGGCGGTTCCGGCGTTGCGCACCCGGCGTGTTATCTCGGGACCGACCGATTCGAGGGGCAGTTCCGCCTCGGCGAGGCCTGCTCGCGCGACCGCGCCGGGCATCCCCCAGACCACCGAGCTCTCGCGGTCCTGCACCAGCACATGCCCGCCGGACTCGGCGATCGCCTCGCAGCCGAGTAGGCCGTCTTGCCCCATGCCGGTGAGCACCACCGCCAGCACCGACTGGCCGAACAGGGGAGCCACCGAACGAAACAGCACATCCACCGCGGGGCGGCAGCTGTTCTCCGGCGGATTCTGGTTCAGACGGAGGGTCGGCACCCGGCCGGCGACTTCCAGGTGAAAGTCCCCGGGAGCGATCCACCCTCGCCCCGGCTCGAGCTTCCGCCCATCGACCGCTTCTTCCAGCTGAAAGCCGGTCCGATCGGTGATGCGTTGGGCCAGCGACGCGGTGAACAGCGGCGGCATGTGCTGGGCGATCAGCACCGGCACCTCGAGGTCCGCCGGCAGCGACTCGAACACCTGTTCCAGGGCGTTGGGGCCGCCGGTCGACGATCCGATGACCACGATTTCGATCCGCTTCGAGCGGGGTCGCCGAATCCGGGGCGCCGGAGTGCCGCGCACGATCTCCTGCAGGTTGCACAGCGCCTTGATCTTGGGAACGAGCTGATTCCGCAGTTGCGTCCGGGCGGCCTGCATGTCCCCTGCCCCCGAGGGCTTGGTCACGTAGTCACTGGCGCCCGCCGCCAGCGCCTCGAGGGTGGCGTGGGCCCCCTTCTCGGTCAGGGCGCTCAGCATGATCACCGGCAAGCGGGGATGCTCCCGGCGGATCTCCTGCAGCACCTCGATCCCGGTCATCCCCGGCATCTCCAGATCGAGGGTCACCAGATCCGGCTGCAGGGAATCGAGCTTGTCCAGGGCGGCCTGTCCCGAGTTGGCCAGCCCGGCCAGGGTCAGGCCGGGCTCGTCTTCGATCACTCCGGAGATGAAGCGGCGCGCCACCGCGGAGTCGTCGACGACAAATACACGAACGTCCGGCATGGAGGCTAGGCCCCCGTCAGGCCGAGCAGCTCGACCTTTTCTTCGATGACCTCCCGGGTGAAGGGCTTCATCACGTATTCGTCGGCCCCTGCGTCGAGGGCGCGCATCACCTGGGCCATCTCGGTCTCGGTGGTGACCATCATCAACGGCACGTCGTCGTACTGTTGATCGGCACGCACCGCCTTGACGAACTCGTATCCGTCCATCTCCGGCATGTTCCAGTCGACCATCATCAGGTCGGGCCGTTCGCCCCCCTGCAGCACCTCGAGAGCCTGAACCCCGTGGGCCGCCTCGTCGACCTCGAAGCCCAGCTCGGTCATCATGCGGCGCAGCAAGAACCGCATCGCACGACTGTCATCGATCACCAGTACTCGCATGACTCCTCCGTCACTCCAGCCAGACGCGAACGGATCGGGTCCCGTCTTCCAGAGTGAACAGCTCACCTGGCGGAAATCCACCTGCCTCGGCCCGGCGGCCGAGAGCAGCGACGTCGACTCGGCGCTGCTCCAGACGCTGGATCACGTCCGGCGGCACCACCTCCCACAGTCGTGCGGCGGCCTCGGCGCGCATGGTCAGCGCGACCCGGGTCGCCCCGTCTTGCGAACAGCGAACACGCAAACGGCGAGCCCGGGCCGACGACGCTGGGTCGACAGCCATTCGGGCCCCTGGGGCATCCTGATCGGCGCGAGAGCCTCCGAGTTGAGTTCCGGCGGCCAGCCATCGCTCCTCGAGTCCGGCGTCCGGACACAGCGGCGTGTCCAACCCGCGCAGATAGCCGATGAGACCCTGGTAGGCGCGAATCAGGTAGATCCAGTCCGCCGGACCGGCGAAGCGGAGATTCCAGCGATCTTCACCGAGAATCTCCTCGATCCGTTCGCGGAAGGACCAGTGCCTCGGATCGAAGGGCTCCGCGGCGCAGAACGGAGCGAACATCTGCTCGATCACGGCGGGAAGCCGGTCGCGAAGCGGGGCCAGCAGGTCCGGGTCGAACCCACCCGACACCAGCGTCTCGAGGA
The DNA here is from genome assembly GCA_964496265.1 of uncultured Acidobacteriota bacterium. Classification (GTDB taxonomy): domain Bacteria; phylum Acidobacteriota; class Polarisedimenticolia; order Polarisedimenticolales; family Polarisedimenticolaceae; genus Mor1. Next base: position 6,018 of record CAZBZH010000215.1, read on the forward strand.
CCCCGCGACCGCTCAGGCTTCCCCGGCGACAACCGGCGAGCAGGGCTCGCAGGCTCTCCACATGCCGGGGGCTCAACGCCTTCACGCAGCCGAAATCGATCAGCCCGATGACGGGCTCATCCCCGGGCACGAAGCGGTAGTTGCCCGGGTGGGGGTCCGCGTGAATCACCCCCCAGTCGAAGACCGAGGTCAGGAACAGCTCGATCAGGCGCTCGCCGATGGCCTGCCGGGTGGGCTCATCCCAGTGGCGCACCGCGGCGAAGGGCCAGCCGTCGACCCAGGTCATGGTCAGCACGTCGGGCCGGCACCACGGCGAAATCGCTTCGGGGGTCACCAGCCAATCCTGTCCGGCGGCAAGTTCGGCGAAACGGTCGAGGGAGACTCGCTCCTGCTCGAAATCCGTTTCCCGGGAGAGCATGCCGCCGACCTCCCGGCGGTAGGCGGGCAGGTCGAAGTCCCGCCTGAGACCGCCGAACGGCGCCGTCAGCCAGCCGAGCGCCTGCAGGTCGGTCTGCATCCGGTCGCAAACCCCGGGCAGGCGCAGCTTGACCGCAACCGAAGCTCCATCGTGGGTCTCCGCCCGGTGAACCTGGGACAGCGAGGCGGCGGTGCCCCGCTCATCGAACCGGGCGAAGGCCTGCTCCAGCGGCACGCCCAGGGATGATTCGAGCCGCGAGCGAACCTCGTCGGGAGCGAGTACCGCGTCCCCCTCACAGAGCGGAGCAAACGGGGATTCATCCTCGGACAGTCGACCCAGCGCCAGCATCTGGCCGAACTTGCGAGGTAGGCCGTGAAGCCGCTCCAGCCGCGCGACCAGTCGATCGGCGGCCGCGGAGTCGTCGGAGCGACGGTAGCGCGCCATGGCGACTCCGGCCTGTCCCAGTTGAATCATCCGCCGCACGCAACCTCCGCTGATATCCCTGGATGCAGTCGTCGGCTCACCGCACCCTGGAGGCGGCGGCCGCCGCCGGGACCATCCCGGCAGCGGCGTTTCGAGGTCGGCCGCTCAAACCTGGAAGCGCTGCACCAGGGTCTGCAGGGCCGAGGCCATGCGGGTCAGCTCTTCCGAGGCTTCCCGGGTTTGCCCCGCACCGGTGGTGGTGTCCTCCGCGGCCTTGGCCACGGTGTTGATGTTCTCGGCGATGTCGGCGCTGCCCTTGGCGGCCTCGGCAACGTTGCGGCCGATCTCGTTGGTCGTCGCCGACTGTTCCTCGACGGCGCTGGCGATCGTGCCCTGGATATCGTTGATCTGGTTGATGATCGTGCTGATCTGACCGATCGCATCCACCGCGGCCTTGGTGTCCCCCTGGATCGCCTCG
>CAZBZH010000216.1:0-7301 GCA_964496265.1 uncultured Acidobacteriota bacterium
CACCCCCGGTCCACGCAACGACGACCCCGCCAGCAAGGGCGGGGCGCCCACATCCCCGGGCGCCATTCCCCTTCCGCGCCGCGGGTTCCCCACCCGCGGCGTTTTTTTTGTGCGGAAACGGGCTCCCGAGCCGCCGGACCGGCCCACCTTGACAGCGCCGGCCCCCCGTCTTAACCCGTTGGGGCCGCAGCGTTTGGGCCGAAAGGCTTCCGAATTCTCGGCGATTCCCCCTAACCCGAGGAACCCACCATGCGCATGGAACGACTGACCCTCAAAGCTCAAGAGGCGCTCCGCGACGCCCAGGAGTCGGCAACCGGCCGGCACCACGCGGATATCCAACCCCTGCATCTGCTCCACGCCCTGGTGACCCAGGACGGCGGCATCGTCGCGCCGATCCTCCAGCGGCTGGGCACCGACCCCGCGGCCGTGGCCACCGCCGCCGCCGAACACCTGGACGGCGTGGCCAAGGTCCAGGGAGAGGTGCAGGTCGGCGCCTCCCGCGCCCTGCAGTACGCCCTGGAAGAGGCGGACAAGATCGCCCGGGAATTTCAGGACGATTACCTCTCGACCGAGCACCTGCTGCTGGCGCTGGCCCGGGGCAAGGGCCAGAGCGCCGAGATCCTGCGCCGCTTCGGCGCGACCCCCGAGGGCCTGCTCGCCGCCCTGCGCGACGTGCGCGGCAACAGCCGGGTCACCGACGACAATCCCGAGGCCAAGTACGACGCGCTGAAGCGCTACGCCATCGACCTGACCGAGCGGGCCCACCAGGGCAAGCTCGACCCGGTGATCGGCCGCGACGAGGAGATCCGCCGCGCCATGCAGGTGCTCTCCCGGCGGACCAAGAACAACCCGGTGTTGATCGGCGACCCCGGCGTGGGCAAGACCGCCATCGTCGAGGGCCTGGCCGGCCGCATCGCCGACGGCGACGTGCCCGAGAACCTCAAGAACAAGCGCCTGGTCTCCCTCGACCTGGGTGCGCTGATCGCCGGGGCCAAGTACCGGGGTGAGTTCGAGGACCGGCTCAAGGCGGTGCTCCGCGAGGTCACCGATTCCGACGGCGAGATCATCCTGTTCATCGACGAGCTGCATACCCTGGTCGGCGCCGGCGCCGCCGAGGGTGCCGTCGACGCCGCCAACCTGCTGAAGCCCGCCCTGGCCCGGGGCCAGCTGCGCTGCGTCGGCGCCACGACGTTGAACGAGTACCGCAAGTACATCGAGAAGGACGCGGCGCTGGAGCGACGCTTCCAGCCGGTCACCGTCGGCGAACCCTCGGTCGAGGAATCGATCTCGATCCTGCGTGGTCTGCAGGAGCGTTACGAGGTGCACCACGGCGTACGCATTCAGGACGCGGCCCTGGTCGCGGCGGCGACCCTGTCCCACCGCTACATCAGCGACCGCTTCCTGCCGGACAAGGCGATCGACCTGATCGACGAGGCGGCGGCCCAGCTGCGCATGCAGATCGACTCGGTGCCCGCCGAGATCGACGAGGTGCAGCGCCATGTCACCCGCCTCGAGATCGAAAAGCAGGCGTTGATGCGGGAGAAGGACGCGGCCTCCCTGGAGCGGCTGGAGAAGACCGAACGGGAACTGGCCGACCTCAACGAGAAGCTCTCGGCGATGAAACAGCGCTGGGATAACGAGAAGCAGACCATCGCCGGCATCCGCGAGGCCAAGGAGAAGATCGAGCACGCCCGGGCCAAGGCCGAGCGCGCCGAGAAGGAAGGGGCGCTGCAGATCGCCGCCGAGCTGCGCTACGGCGACATCCCCCGGCTCGAGGAAGAGCTGCGCACGGCCAACGAGCGTCTGGCGGCCCTGCAGCAGGACGGCGCCATGCTGCGGGAAGAGGTCACCGACGAGGAGATCGCCGCGATCGTCTCCAAGTGGACCAACGTCCCGGTCTCCAAGCTGCTCGAAGGGGAGATCCAGAAGCTGGTCCACCTCGAGGAGGAGCTGCATCAGCGGGTCATCGGCCAGGACGAGGCGGTCACCGCGGTGGCCACGGCGGTTCGCCGCGCCCGGGCGGGGCTGCAGGATCCCGACCGGCCGGTAGGCTCGTTCATCTTCCTCGGCCCCACCGGCGTGGGGAAGACCGAGCTGGCTCGAGCCCTCGCGGTCTCGCTGTTCGACGACGAGCGGGCGATGATCCGCATCGACATGTCCGAGTACGGCGAGCGCCACGCGGTGGCGCGGATGATCGGCTCCCCTCCGGGGTACGTCGGCCACGATGACGGCGGCCAGCTGACCGAGGCGGTGCGGCGTCGCCCCTACGCGGTGGTGCTGTTCGACGAGGTGGAGAAGGCGCACCCCGACGTGTTCAACGTGTTGTTGCAGGTGCTCGACGACGGCCGGCTGACCGACGGCAAGGGCCGCACCGTCGACTTCCGCAACACGATCCTGATCATGACCTCGAACCTGGCGTCGGACTACATCCTCAAGCACCAGGGCGAGGAGCCCGAGGCGCTGCGCCGGCAGGTCGATCAGGCGCTGCATCAGGCGTTCCGGCCGGAGTTCCTCAACCGGATCGACGACACCATCATCTTCGGCTCCCTGGGCCGTGGAGACCTGGACGCCATCGTCGAGCTCCAGCTCGCCCGTCTGCAGCGGATGCTGGCCGACCGGCGCATCACCCTGGAGGTGACCGGCTCGGCCAAGGGCCGCATCGCCGACGCCGGCTACGACCCGGCCTTCGGCGCCCGTCCGCTCAAGCGGGCGATCCAGCGGATGATCCAGGATCCCCTGGCGCTCAAGCTGCTGGAGGGTGCCTTCGAGCCCGGCGACCGGGTCCGGGTGGACGCCGACGAGGCCGGAGACGGTCTGTCGCTCAGCCGGGTCGAGCCGCTGGCCGCCGAAGCCGCGGCGGGAGGGGCCTGAATCGGTGGAAAAACGCTGCGTTTTCCCCCAGATGCAGTACCGTAAAGGCATGGAGCAGCGGCCCCCCTTGCGGGGCGGAGGAACGCGGTATGGCCATCCGTCGTTGGGACCCGATGCGGGAGTTCGAAGAGCTTCGCGAGCGGATGAACCGCCTGTTCGAGGAGGTGCGCACCCGCGCGCCCGAGAACGGTGGGTTCGAGTTCGGGGAACACGAGGGCTGGCAGCCTCCGATGGACCTGTTCGAGGAACGGGACCGCTACGTGATGCGGGTCGACGTGCCGGGGGTCCCGGCGGGCGGCCTGACCGTGGCGGTCGAGGACGGGGTCCTGCTGCTTCGAGGCGAACGCCCCCAGGACGAAGCGGTGCCCAGCGACGCGTACCTGCGCAGCGAGCGGCCCCACGGCCGCTTCTCGGTCCAGCTCGCCCTGCCCGACGGGGTCGAGGCGGCCAAGATCACCGCGCTGCACAAGGGAGGCGTGATCGAGATCGCGCTGCCGAAGAAGCGCGAGGAGCGCAGCGGCGGTCAGATCCAGGTCGCCGTCGAGTAGCGTCCCGCCACCACCCGGCTACAATCGAAGGGCACGCGTCGATCGGCCTCGAGCCGCGGCGCGCGACCACGTGCGCTCCCCGGCTGTTCACCGCTGACGGGTCGGAGCCGCACCCCTACAGGAACCATCACAGGGGCTCGCAACGGAGAGTGCCATGAGCACAACGAACTATCTGAAAACCGCCGTCCTGCTCGGTGCCCTGACCGGCATCCTGGTGATGATGGGTCAGTGGGCCGGCGGGAGTATCGGCATGATCTTCGCGCTGGGACTGGCGGTGGTGATGAACTTCAGCGCCTACTGGTTCTCGGACAAGATCGTGCTGCGCATGTACAAGGCGTCGCCGGTCAGCGCTTCCGAAGAGCCCCGGCTCCACGCCATCACCCAGAACCTGGTGGCCCGGGCGGGGCTGCCGATGCCTGCGCTCTACGTGCTCCCTCGGGACGCCCCCAACGCTTTCGCCACCGGCCGTAACCCGGCGCACTCCGCCGTGGCGGTGACCCGCGGGCTGATGCAGTCGATGAACGACGACGAGCTGGCGGGCGTGGTGGCTCACGAGCTGGCCCACATCAAGAACCGGGACATCCTGACCGCCTCGATCGCGGCGACCATCGCCGGCGCGGTCAGCATGCTGGCCAGCATGTTCCAGTGGATGGCGATCTTCGGCGGCGGAGGCCACCGGGACGGGGAAGGCGCCCACCCGCTGGCCCTGCTGGGGATGGCGCTCATCGCGCCGATCGCGGCGGGCATCGTCCAGATGTCGGTCTCCCGCTCCCGGGAGTACGCCGCCGACGCCACCGGCGCCGAGATCGCCGGCAGCCCCTACGGGCTGGCCTCGGCGCTGGAAAAGCTGGGCCGCTATTCCCAACGGGTGCCGACCCGGGCGACCCCGTCGACCAGCCACATGTTCATCGTGATGCCGCTCTCCCTGGGCGGGTCCCGCAACCTGTTCGCTACCCATCCGCCCATCGAGGAGCGGATCCGCCGCCTGGTCGGCGGCACCCGGTAGGGCGCGGCCCGACCGAGTTCTCCTATAATTCGCCCGGCCGGGCGCCCTGCCCGGCCCACAGAGAGCCAGAGCATGCCCGAGATGAGGGAAACGATGTCGGATACCGACGAGACTTTGGAAAACGGCGCCAACGGCGAGGAGCAGGAAGAGCCTCGCATCAAGGTCGAGGACAAGCGGCACTGGGCCCGGGACGACCTGGACGAGGAGGCCGACGACGAGCCGACCTCGACGGTGCCGACGATCATCGACGAGTACCGCCAGCGCGCCGAGGCCGCCGAGACCAAGCTTCACGAGTACATCGAGGCGTTCAAGGCCTCCCAGGCCGAGCAGGATCAGTTCCGCGAACGGCTCAACCGGGACGTGGAGCGGCGGGTCTCGCTGCAGTTCAGCGGTCTGGTCGGTGAGCTGCTGGAGTCGATCGACAACCTCGACCTGGCGCTGAGTCACGCCGAGGGCATCCCCGAGGCCAAACCGCTGGCCGACGGCGTGGCGATGGTCCGCTCCCAGTTCCTGGCCTCGCTGACCCGCCAGGGGGTCGAACAGATCCAGCCCGAGGGCGAGGAATTCGACCCCGAGGTCGCCGAGGCGCTGTCGCTGGTTCCGGTGCAGGATCCGTCCCAGAACAACAAGGTGCTCCAGACCATGCGTCCGGGATACCGCATGGGCGACCAGGTGGTGCGTCCGGCCCGGGTCGTGGTCGGCAAGTTCTCGGGCTGACGCGGTGCTGTCCGGCCTGCTCGCCGCCTACGCTCCGGCGGATGACGTCGAGCGGGCCTTCAAGCAGCGCTTCGTGCAGTTGATCGAGTCCACGGCGGCGCCCTTCGACCGCCATCAGTTCGCCCCCGGCCACGTCACCGCCAGCGCCTTCATCCTCTCCCCCGGCGGCGACGCGTTGCTGCTGATCCGCCACCCGACCCTGGGACGCTGGCTGCAGCCCGGCGGCCACGTCGAACCGGGTGACGCCGACGTGCTGGCCGCGGCGCGACGGGAGGCCGAGGAGGAGGTCGGCCTCCGCGAGCTGCCCCTGGCGGCCCATGCATCGGCTGCGCGGGAGCCCACCCTGTTCGACCTGGACATCCACCCGATCCCCGCCCGTGGGGATCAGCCGCTTCACGAGCACTTCGACGTGCGCTTCCTGTTCCAGGCCCCGACCGAGAGCTTCCGCTGCGGTCACGAGACGAAGCAAGGCGCCTGGACGCCGCTGACCGAGCTCGAAACCCGGATGCAAAGCGACTCGGCGGCCCGCATCCGGGCGAAATTAAGGCGATAAGCCCTTTTGGCCGCCCGGCCGTTCAATAACCGTTAACCTCGGGCCCCTTCCATCCGTCTCCACCCTGTAACAACGCGAGACGCGGCGGACATCACCCCCGGCAGCCGGGGCACCGCCCAGGGGCGGCGGCCATCGCCACAGAGAGGAACGGAAACGGATGGTCCATATCGAAGAAATCCTGGCCACGGCGGCCGCCATCACCGGCGTCTTCTGGACCCTGAACAACATCTTCAAGACCCTGACCCACCGCCGCGAACTGAAGGCGATGGTCAACTTCCACGACAAGCTGTTCGACAAGCTGAGCGACCCCGCCGACGTCCGCGCCCTGCTCGAGTCCACCGCCTCCGAGCGGCTGTTCGACTCCCTCGGCCGGGAGCGCAGCAGCAACGTCCACCGGCGGGTGCTGTTCGGCCTGCAGGCCGGCGCGGTGCTGGGGATCGCGGGCATGGCGATGCTGGCGCTCGGCATCTACTACCGGGGGGACGAGGGCTTCGTGGTCATGGGCATCCTGTTGGGCGCCCTGGGCACAGGCTTCCTGCTCTCGTCCGGGATATCCTATCGGCTGAGCCGCCAGTGGGGCCTGCTCGAGCCGGATAGCGAACGCAACTCGCTGGAGCAACGGCCCGCAACGGAGCAGTCATGAACTTGCAGAACGTGCTCAGGCAGACGACGGTCCAGGACGCCATCGCGCAACCGGGCGAGATCATGGAACCGCCGGCCTTCCAGGCCTTCTACGACAGCACCTCGGCTCCCCTTCGCTCCTACCTGACCCGGCTGGCCGGCAGCCGCACGGTGGCCGAGGACCTGGCCCAGGAGGCGTTCATCCGCCTGATGCAGGCGTCGCCCCGCTACGAGTCTCCGGCGCAGCTCAAGTCCTACCTCTACCGCACCGCGACCAACCTGTTCACCGATCGCTGGCGCAAGCGGCGCCGCGAAGCGCCGCTGGAGGCGCGCCCCACGGAACCCGCAGGCGATGCCACCGTGGTCGACGTCGACCTGGAGCGCGCACTGGAAAAGCTCAAGCCCCGGGATCGGGCGATGGTCTGGCTGGCCTACGTCGAGGGGCTGGATCACCGGGAGATCGCCGGCGTGTTCAGCGTCCATGAACGCAGCGTGCGGGTCATCCTGTTCCGCGCCCGCAAGAAGCTGGCGTCGCTGCTGGAGAAAGGTGGCCGGTCATGAACGGTTGCCCACGAGAAGCGGCGATCCTGCGCTCGGTGCGCGCCGGCACCGACGGCGACGTCTCGGTTCGCGAGCATCTGGAGAGCTGTGGGTCCTGCCGCGAGGCGGCGAGCCTGGCCCGACGGCTCGGCGCCCTGGCGCTGCATGAGCGCGGCGAGCTGGGCGACCCCGAACTCAACGCCACCCAGGTGTGGTGGAAGGCCTACCTGCGACGCCGCCGGAGTCAGACCGATGAGGCCACCGGCGCCCTGCGTATCGCGGAGCTGGCGGTGCCCCTGTCGCTGACCGTGGTGGCCGGCGTCGCCGCGCTCCTGGCCATGCCGACCCCGTGGCAGCAGGCGGCTCGCGGCCTGCTGGAGGAAGCAGGTGCCACCGTCGCCGGCGCTCCGGGATGGGCCCTGGCCCTCTCCGCCGCCGCCGCCCC
>CAZBZH010000217.1:0-7299 GCA_964496265.1 uncultured Acidobacteriota bacterium
GCCGGCAGCCGGGGCAAGACCGACCGCCCCCTAGCGGCGGGCCTTGGGGATCATTAGCTTCAGTGCGGTGAGCTCGTCGTTGAAGGCGATGTTCTTGACGTCGACCAGGTCCAGGCTCTTGACGTGGGCACGGACGTGGCGGTCGCCGAACTCCTTGCGACCCTTGGGCCAGATGACCCAGATCGACCCATCCCGCTTGATCGCGGCCTCGAGCTTGTCCAGCCGCTTCAGTTCCTTCTCGGCTTTCACGCCGACCAGGATCCAGTCGGAGTTCTTGCGGGTGCGGCCCCGTCCGATGTCGTCGGTGCGCTCCTCGAGTTCAGGCATCAGGTCCGGGTCGTCGACGTAGAGTACCGAGACCCGCTGTCCCGGCTTGACCCCCAGCTTATCGATCCGGCTTTTCGGGTAGCGGATCTTGCGGAACCAGTGCTCCGCCTCCTTGCTGCCCAGTTCGAGGCGGTAGCGGCCGCGCCCCGCCTTGAAGTGCAGGGACGCGCCCCGGGCCTCGACCTCCTTGATCGCGGCGATCGGAACCGTCAGCCGTTCACCCTTTGCGGGCTTGAATTGCACCTCGGTGCCGCTCAGGTAGGCGCGACCCTCGGCCTTGCTGCGGCCACGGTGCAGGACGCCGTCAGCCTCACGCCCCACTACAGTTTCTCGGCGACGAAGATGATCTCGACCTCGGCATCCCGGGGCAGCCGGGCCACCTGGAACGCCGCCCGGGCCGGCCGGTGATCGCCGAAGAACTCGGCGTAGATCCCGTTCATCGTGGCGTAGTCCTCGAGATCGGCGAGGAAGACCTGGGCCTGAACCACATCGGTCTTGGCGAAACCGGCCTCCTGCAGCACGGCGTGGAGGTTGGCCAGGACTTGGCGGGTCTGGGCCTCGACGCCCTCCACCAGCTGGCCCGTAGCCGGGTCGAAGCCGATCTGTCCCGAGAGGTACAGGCGGTTGCCCACCCGCTGGGCCTGGGAGTAGGGGCCGATGGCCGCCGGGGCCTTGTCGGTCTTGATCTCCTCCCGGGTGACCGGTTCCGGATCGGCCTCGGCGGGGGTGGAAGCGGCCGGCGCCATGCAGCCGGTCAAACCGCACAGGCTCAGGGTCAACAGCAGGCTCGCGGTCAAAAGTCGCTTCATGCTCGTTCTCCGGCTCACGGTTCGACCACCGTCAGCACGATACGGGACGGATGTTCCTTGGACAGGTGCACCGCGTTCCTCGCCACCCGCGGCTCCGATTCGTTGTAGTTGGGGCCGCCGGTGTTCAGGTTGCGGGAGAAGCGGGGGAAGTTGCTCGACGAGATGTCGACGCGGATCCGGTGCCCCTTCTTGAACACGTTGCTGGTCAACATCGATGACATGCGCAGCTCGTAGACCTGGCCCGGCTCCATCATCACCTGCTTGTCGTAGCCCTCCCGGTAGCGGGCGCGGAAGATGGTCTCATCCAGGTTGTAGGCGGTGCCGTCGGGCTGGACGTCGATCAGCTTGGCGGTGAAGTCCGTGTCCGGCGCGTCGGAGGAGACGTAAAGTACGACCTCGACCGGGCCGGTGGCCTCGAGGTCTTGCTCCAGCGGTTCACTGGTGTAGACCAGCACGTCCGCCCGGGCCTCGACGCTGCGCTGATCGAAGGGGCCGCCGTCGATGGCGCCGCCGATGCAGCAGATGCCGCCCCCCTTGGCGGGTACCGGCACCAGCGGGTCGTAGGTGAAGCGGTCGACGTTGGCCTTCTTCGCCGGCTTGTCGCTCAGCTTGCCGTCGCCGAACAGGCTGTTGGCGCCCTCGCTGCTGCTCAGGTAGAGCGGCTTCTTCCGGGCGCCCTGCGGCGGCCAGCTGTCCGACACGTTCCACTGATCGCTGCCGAAGGTGAAGTAGGCATTCTTTGGAGTTTTTTCGAAGCCGTTGTCGGCATCCTTGAGGGTGTAGTCGAACCACTCGAAGACCTGCTCCTCGTAGGCGTACTCGGCGTTCTCGATGGTGCGTTCGCCCAGGGTCAGCGGGTAGTCGGCGCGGTAGAAGGCACAGTGGAGCAGGGGCGCCATCACCATGTACTGCTGTTCCCGCACCTGTGGGTCCGAGGCGTTGGCGCGGATGTGCTCGACCATGGCCACGTTGGGGCCGGTGGAGATGTCGTACCAGGAGAACATCCACAGCGCCGGCACGCCGAAGTCATCCTTCTCGTGCCACAAGCCTTCACTCTCGTACCAGGCCGGGTCCTCGGGGCCTCGGCTCAAGAAATCGGCGAACATCCCCTTCGGGCCGGAAACCTCCTCCATCGCCTTGGATAGCGGCAGGGTCCAGATCTCCTTCTTCCATTCGACCTCAGGCATCTCAGGCGCCAGGTCGAAGTACCTGGAGAGCCGCACCACATCTTCCCGGTCAAGACCTTCGGGGAGGCGGGGGCGCTGGGTGTTTTGCACCCAGTAGAGCCAGGTCAGGTAGAACATCTGCTCGGCGCCACCCCGGTACCAGTTACCCTGCTCGACGAACTCGCCGACCTTGCCCAGGCCGGCGCCGGGGGCCATCGGCACCGCGGAGGCGTGGGCCGGATGATCCATCGCCGCCAGCGACATCTGCCATTCGGCCGATGACGAGCAGCCGATGGTGCCGACCTTGCCGTTGCTCCACTCCTGATCGGCGATCCAGGTCAGGGCGTCGTAGCCGTCGGTCCGGGGGAAGCCGAGGATCTCCCACTCGCCGCCCGAGAAGAAACGTCCCCGCTCGTTCTGGATCACGAAGGCGTAGCCCCGGGAGACCGCCTCGTGGGCGAAGCGTAGCCGGGCCCCCTTCATCTCGTTGTAGTTGTAGGGGGTGCGCCAGAAGATCGTGGGCAGCGGCCCCTGGTGGTCCTTGGGCAGGTAGAGGTCGGTGGAGAGGCCGACGCCGTCCCGCATCGGGACCATCAGCTTCTTCTCGACCGTGGCGTGGCGTTCGAGCCACTTGGCCCGGTCCTCGTCCCGCCAGGTGGGCTGCTGGGCGAGGCTGGGAAGGGCGAAGAACAGGCAACAGGCCGCGATACACAGCCGAGTCGGAACAGACACGTAGACCTCCAGAATTGCGAGCAGGGCTGGAGTGTATACCCCGAAGCCCCGGTCCGGTCATGGCCTCCGTCAGCCCGCGGATGCGGCTATACTCCGGTCAAGCTGTCGAGGAGACTCCGTCGGTGTCGAAGTACCATGACGACAACACTTCCGCCTCGCATCCGGGGCAGGTGGAACTCTCCGTACCCAGGCTGCGCCGCACCTGGCGGGGTTACTACTGGCTCTTCTTCGCGCTGCGTCCGGTCTTGCGGGTAAACCTGGTGGCGAAACTGGCGGAGCACGTCCAGCTGGGGGATTCGCGGGCCGCGGTCGTCGTCCGGCGCCACCCGCTCACGGTCGCGGCCTACACCGATGAGTTGGACTGCGTCGCGCTACTCGAGTTTCCCGCCCATCTGGCCGGGACCCATGGACTCGAGACCGGGTCCCGCCTGCTCACCGTCAATACCTACGCGGTGGACGGGGATCTCGCGAAGGACCTGTGGAACGGTCCGGAAAGCTACGGTCGCTACGTCAATTTCCATCCGGTGATCGTGGATTTCGTTTCGGACAGCACCGAGCGCATCGAGAGCCGCAAGGGGGAAATCGACGAGGCGGAATGGGAGCGCTGCCGGGACATGGGATTCAAACGGCTGCAGGAGCGCCCCGACGGTCATCGCAACGGATGCCCGATGATCTCCGGCATCCCTCCGGATTGAGGGAGCCCATGCCGCTAGCGGTAGCGATAGACCTCGTGAGGGCCGAAGTCGAGCAACTCGATCACGCCGTCGAGTTCGGCGCCCAGGCGCAGTGCCAATTTCTTCGACGGTTCGTTAGCCGGGTCGATGTAGCTGACCAGTGACGGCAGGTTCAGGGTCTCGAGGGCGTAATCCCGCACGGCGATGCCGGCTTCGACCCCGTAGCCCTTGCCTTGAGCCCGCGGCAGCAGCCAGTAGCCCAGTTCCGGCTCAGGCCAGGGTTCCGAGTTCCACAGGCCGACGGTTCCGACCAGAGCGCCACCGTCCTTTTCGGTCAGCGCCAGGTAGGAGTAGCCCATCAGCTGATGGTGGCCGGTGTAGGTCGCCAGCAGGCGCCAGGCCTGCTCCGGCACCTTGACCCCGCCGACGTAGCGGGCGTTGTCTTCGACGGCGAAGAACGCGGCGATCTCCTCGAAGTCGTCGAGCGCCCATGGGCGGAAGGTGAGGCGCTCCATGTGAATGTCCAGCATGGGGCGATTGTCGCATGGCTCGGAGCCGACGTGCGCGACCGCCATCCGATATCGATGCGGCAAGGGTGAACTTCGGTAGGAGCCCTGCGGGCTCGACAGGGCTTTGGGGGTCGGGTGTTGGTCCTACGGGGCGTTCGAGGTATCTTCAGCGCAATGATTGCCAGAGTTCTCATTTGCGTGCTCCTGGCCGGAACGGCTTACAACCTTGGCTGGGCTTGCAGCTGCTCCGAGATGTCGGTGCGGGAGGCGTACGACAGCGGCTACTACGCCTATGTCTTCGCCGGTACGGTAATCAGCGGAGAGACTACTGTTGAGTTCTACGATATTTCTTCAGGCGACACCGAGGAGCGGGTTACCGAGGTGCACGTTCAGGTAGATACGGTGTGGAATGGGCTGGTGGGGGCGGATGTTCGGATGGCTGGCGATCGCTCAATGTGTGGTCCGTTCTTTGAGCAGGGCAAGCGCTACCTCATCTTCGCGTCCGATAGCGAAGACGGTGCGGGCAAGATCAAGCCTGCATTCTGTGCGACCCGACAGGTCTTGTTTGAGGATCCGGTCCTGGAGGAGCTGCCGGAGCCGTACGCACGGTTCGGCTCCCAAAACGTGGATCCTGGCATGTCTCTGGAGCACGCCCTGAATGTCTTGGCGGTCGCTGACGGCCCGGGTGACCGATTGATTGCCTGGGCCGTGATCCGGGATCGGGGTGCCGGATTGACGTTCTACCAGGTGCTGATGGCCGCGAGTGATGGTCTGGATTCCGGGGCCGGTCCGGAGACGCACGCCGCTGCCGGTCTACTCATCGAGCACTGGGACGAGAGCGCAGCGGACCGAGCGTATCCGCTACTGCGCCGAATTGTGCTCGGAAGTTCTCGCGCTGCGGCCATGGCAGTACTCGAGTTCCTCGAAGATCGCGACGTGGCGGATTGGGCTACGCTCACCCTGTTTCAGGACGCCCTTCGTCTCTGGGATTACGAAGAGGCGGCGTTCGAGGGGTGGGCGTGGTTGATGATTGAGGTGGAGGATGCAGAACTCATCGAAGCAGTCGTTTTGCCCTTCGTCGAGGAATTGCTGAATAGCGAAGATCCGCGGCACCGGTCCGCAGCAGCCACTGCCCTGTGGTTTCTTCCGGAGACGCCGGCCTCCTTGGTTGCTCTGCTTTCGCCTCGGCCGGGCGAGGAGGCCGAGGAGCCCTTCGATGACGCCATTGAAGCCCTGGCGAATGCGGGTTCCCACGGCGTCGAGCCTCTGCGGGCGTTGCTTCGGTCGCGCAATGCTTCGACGCGTAGCAGTGCCGCGAGCAACCTGGGGAAAATGGGGGCAGACGCAAGGTCTGCCCTGTCCGATCTTCGGGTGGCTGCCGCAGACGAAGAGAGCCCAGAGGTTCGGGGGGCGGCGGCCAGGGCGATCGAGGGGATCTCTCCGGGGTCCGGTTGGCCTTTGTACCGCGAGTGGCGCGAGTCCGGTGATGATTGGGCAGCGGATGAGTTTCTTCGATACAACTATTCGCAAGGAGTCGAGGAAGAGCTCTCGCGGCTTCTCGGTCTAGCCAAGCATCGTGAGTTCGCGATCCAGGCGATCAAGTCTCGAACCAGGCGCTGAGTTCAGCCTCTATTGGGTAGCGACCACTGCAAGTGTGTTGGACGCGGTCCGCACCCAGAACAGCACGACTCCGCTACCGATCAGGGCGAGGGACACAACGAGCGCCTGCACCGCCACAACCGGCACCGTCGCCACACAGATCCCGATACCGCCCCACATCATCGCCAGCGCCACGATCTTGGCCCGTCGAGGCATCTCACGCCTCTCTGCCATCCGCAGGTAGGGCCCGAAGACCCGATGCTCCATCAGCCGGCGATGCAGGCCGGGGCAGCTGCGGGCGTAGAGCCAGGCGGCGACGATCAGGAAAACCGTGGTCGGCATGCCGGGAACCACGGTGCCGATCGCTCCGAGGCCGACGCAGAGGGTTCCGAGCAGGGCGTAGATCGTCTTCATGGCGTTCTCCTTGGGGCTATCACGGTGCTGACAGGCAGCGTCAAACGGGATGCTGAACGGGGCGGCCCGGTGTCCGAGCCGCCCCGCTTTGAGGAGGGGAATCAGGCCGCAGGCGCTTCCGAGGGGGTCTGCTTGTTGCTCCGCAGCGAGGGCACCAGCATCGGCACCTTGCGGGCGTAGTCGGCGTACTCCGGGTGCTGCCTGCGTAGGTCGTTCTCCTCGAACTGGATCGCGACCAGGATGTAGGCCGAGGTCATCAGCGCGAACACGAGGTGGGTCGCGGTCATCGTCGGCGTGCACCAGAAGGCGAAGAACCAGCCGACGTAGAGGGGGTGGCGCACCCACTTGTAGAGCAGCGGCATGGTGAACTCGAGCTTGGTGTAGGGCTTGCCGATCAGCGCCAGCCAGGACTGCCGCAGGCCGAACAGGTCGAAGTGGTTGATCAGGAAGGTCGAGAGCAGCACCAGGCCGAAGCCGAAGGCGAAGCCGCCGTAGAGCAGGGCCTGGCCGACCGGGTCGGTCACGTTCCAGATCACGCCGCCCAGGGGCCGCCACTGCCAGAACATCAGGATCATCGCCAGGCTCGAGGCCAGCACGTAGACGCTGCGCTCGGCCTCGCTGGGGACGAAGCGGGTCATCCAGCGCTTGAAGAACGGCCGAGCCATCAGGCTGTGCTGCACGGCGAAGACCGAGAGCAGGGCCAGATCGATCAGCAGCGACAGGCCCAGGGAGCCCTCGGCAGCCGAGTCCATCGACTTGGGCACGCCGACGTTGATCAGGAATCCGATCGAGTAGAGGAAAGTGGCGAAGAAGATGGCGTAGCTGACTACGCCGAAGGTGAAAATGGCAATTCGCTTGGTCATCGTTTGAGTCCTCCCGGCTTTCGTGCCGTCTCACCGGGGGTTACGCAAGCCGTGGGAGAACCCGCCACCGATCCGCCACAAATCTCCGGAATCGGCGAAAACAGGCCGGATCCCGCCGGAAAAACCGTCCAAAGAGGTATGATCGGGTCCTCGACCACTCGCTCTGGTTCCACCGGGCCTTCCGGATGGACGAGTGGCTCCTCTAC